>DASUMP010000050.1:0-2544 GCA_036277635.1 Acidimicrobiia bacterium
GGTCTGCACCGCGGGCGGCGTCCTCGAAGAGCTCGCGCCGGGCGGGAGCATCACTCGCAACCTGTCGGTCACTGCGCCGTCGACGCCCGGCACCTACCAGGTGCGTGTCACGAACGTCGCGAACGGCGACCTCACGCTGACATTGACGGTCTCCTGAGCCGGCGTGGGTCGCGCTGAGTACGGGAGCTTGTTGACGAGGGCGTACGACCTCGACAAGCCGACTGCCCCTGCGGACGAGCTCACGTACTACCGGGACCTCGTTGCACGTTGCGGCGAACCCGCACTCGAGGTGATGTGCGGTTCCGGTCGCTTCCTGCTCCCGCTCCTCGACAGCGGCGTCGACATCGACGGGGTCGACGCGTCGGAAGACATGCTCGACGCCTGCCGCGCGAAGTCGGCCGGGTCGGTCGACGGTCGTCTGCACCTGCAACCGGTCCAGACACTCGCGCTCCCCCGCGAGTACGCGGTGGTCTTCTGCGGCGGGGGTTCGTTCGGTCTCATCGTCGACGACAACGATGTCGGCGCGGCGCTCGCCGCGTTCCGCGACGTGCTCCTCCCCGGTGGAACCCTCTCACTGGAGGTCGAGACACCCCCGGTCCGGCCGGCGGTGCGACCGGGCGCGTGGGTCGGGCGGTCGTGGCGGTGCCCCGACGGTTCCCTGATCGTCCTGCGTCACCTACAAGGACCGACCGACGATCGGGTCGAGCACGCGCTCGGCATCTACGAGCTCTACCGCGACGGAGCGCTCGTCGAGACCGAGCTGAACGAATGGGTGCGCCGGTTCTGGACGGCCGACGACATCGCGGACGCCGTCGCGGCCGCGGGCTTCGCGGACGTGCGCGTCACGCGCGCCTTCTCGGAGACCGAACCGAGCGGAGACGACGAGATGCTCACCGTCCGAGCGCGTCGCCCGCGCCGCTGACCAGGCTCAGGACGCGCGGCGCATGCGGCGGATCAACCGCCGGCGTTCGCGTTCGGTGAGACCACCCCACACGCCGAGCTTCTCCCGCCGCGCCAGCGCGTGGTCGAGGCACGCCTCACGGACCGGACACGACGCGCAGATGGCCTTGGCCGCGAGCTCTCGCTGCTCGTCGCCATCCTCGGGATAGAAGGTCTCGGGATCGGCGCCCCGGCACCGCCCCCGCTCTCGCCACTCCATCATCGTGTCGGCCCCGGTCGACCGCGCTCCGACCGTCGGAGTCGCCTCGTGTCGACACCGTGGGCATCGGCCGCTCCCCCACCGCGGTTGAGCACCCGGGCCCCGTCTGGGCCCCGGGACCTACGCGTCGGTGGGCGCCGGAACCGGATCGGACGGCATCAGGTCGATCGGCGTCGTCCCGAAGATCCGGTCGAGCACCGCTTCGGTGAGCGGCGTCGGGCCGGCGAGGGCGGCCCGGAGCGCCGTGCCCTCGACCGAGTCCTTGTCGACCAGCACGAACACCTCCCGACTCGGCGGAGCGGTCAACCGCGTCGTCGAGCCGCGTCTGGCGGGCCACGGCCAGTTCGTGGGGTCGCCCCGCCGCCGCTCGAAGAGCACCCACACGGGAGCGATGATCCAGCTGCCGATCCAGAACACGACGAGACCGACCAGCACCGCGGCGGTCGGCGCGCCGAGCAGCCCGATCCCGACGAGCAGCATGCCGATCACCTGCACGAGCTTCCATCCGAGCGACGGTCCGTTGCGCCCGAAGCGCCGACTCGCAATCGCGACGACGCGCACCGCCACCCACATCAACCCACGCGCAGCCGCCGTCGCGCCGTTGAGTCGCAGCGCGCGCCGGAACAAGCCGTCGGCGTCCCACGGGTCGATGCGCGGGTGCTCGGTCCGCTTCGACTCGCGCCACGCCGCGTCGTGCAGCACCCCCGCTTCCGCGTTGTGCCCGGCGCTGTCGAACAGCCACCGGAACGGCCGCGGGATCGACGCGAAGTCGGTGCGGAACCCGCTGCGCATCACGAAGAGCTCGTCGTTGCCTTCGAACACGAGGGGCGCGGTCAGCTCCCAGTCGTCGCCGGCGTTGTGACGGACCTCGAGTGGTGTCCGGAACATCGGAACCTCCGTTCCTCACGTTGTCCGCCCCACGCTGTGCCGCGGCGCTCCACCGCGCTTCGACGCGAGTTCGATGGTGCGCTCGCGGGGCCCGAGATGCGAGCGCGAGAATGGGAGCGGTGGTGAGTCGGCCGGGCGGCCGCGTCCCGGCATCGACCGGGCCGAGGAACGTCCGGACTCCACAGGGCAGGGTGCTGGGTAACGCCCAGTCGGGGTGACCCGCAGGAAAGTGCCACAGAGAACAGACCGCCGATGGCCGGGCGACCGGCACAGGTAAGGGTGAAACGGTGCGGTAAGAGCGCACCAGCGCCCGGGGCGACCCGGGCGGCTCGGCAAACCCCACCCGGAGCAAGGTCAGACAGGGAGAGGGCGGCCCGCCTGTTCACTCCCGGGTAGACCGCTGGAGCGTGCAGGCAACTGCACGCCGAGAGGGATGGCCGCACAGGGCGCGCGAGCGCCTGGACAGAATCCGGCGTACAGGCCGACTCACCACCACC
>DASUMP010000051.1:0-33781 GCA_036277635.1 Acidimicrobiia bacterium
CAGACCGCGAAGGTGTCGACCATCTCGTCGGTGAAGAGGCCCGCCATGACGTCCCAGCGGCCCTCCTTCGACAGCCGGTTGAGCTCGGGTTGCAGGTCGCCCCAGCCGTGCACGTCGAGCACCACCTTGTACGCCGGGGTCGAGCCGTAGAAGGCGAGCTGCGCGCGCACCGACTGCACGGCTGACTCGAGCTCGGCGTCGGTGGTGCCGGTCGCGACGAGCGCGGGGAGCGCCACCTCGAACGCCGCGTCGGCGAGCGCTGATCGGGCGCGGCCGCGCGCGAGGGCGGGCAGCGTCAACTCGCGCAACGACTGTTCGCTCGCGAACGGGTGCACGATGAAGCCGTCGGCCATCTCGCCGGCCATCTCGGTCATGCGCGGCCCGACGCCGGCGAGGAAGACGCGCGGCGGCCCGTACTCGCTCGGTCCGGGATCGAAGAACGGAGTCATCAACGTGTGGCGGTAGTGGTCGCCGCGGAAATCGAGCGGCACGCGGTCGTGCCAGGTCGCCCAGATCGCGCGCACCGCCGTCACGAGCTCGCGCATCCGCTCCACCGGACTCGACCACGTCATCGAGAACCGCTTCTCGATGTGGGGCTTCACCTGGGTGCCGAGTCCGAGCACGAACCGCCCGTGCGACGCGCGCTGCAGGTCGTCGCCGAGCTGGGCGAGGTTCATCGGATTGCGCGCGAACGCGATCGCGATCGCAGTCATCAGCTCGACCCGTTCCGTGTGCTCGGCGGCGAGCAGCAACGGGAAGAACGGGTCGTGTGGACCTTCGAACGTGTACAGCGCGTCGTAGCCGGTCGACTCGAGCTCGCGCGCCCGCGCCGCGACCTGCGCGAGCCCGACGTTGACGAGCGCACCGTCGACCTTCACGGTCGCCGACCCCGCCGCCGACGCTGGTCGCGTGCGACGGCTCGCGCCGCGTGCATGCCGGGCACCCCCGTCACCCCGCCGCCGCCGTGGACTCCCGAACCGGCGTAGTAGTAGCCCGCGATCGGCGTGCGCGTGTCGGCGAAGCCGGGTGCCGGTCGGAGGTGGAACAGCTGATCGGGCGACAGCTCGCCGTGGAAGATGTTGCCGCCGACGAGGCCGTATTCGGTCTGCATCTCGTGCGGCCCGATGACCTGTCGGTGCTTGATCGACGACGTGAACCCGGGCGCGACGTCGTCGACACGTGCGAGGACGCGCTCGACGTACGCGTCGAGCGCCGACGCGGGTGGCGGTGTGTCGGCCCACGAATGCGGGACCCATTGCGTGAACATCGACACGATGTGCTCCCCGTCGGGTGCGAGCGTGCGGTCGAAGACGGACGGGATGCAGATGTCGGCGAACGGCACCGCGGCGGCCCGTCCGGCGACCGCGTCCTGGAACGCTCCCTCGACGTCGTCGAGCGAGTCGGCGAGCACGATCGTGCCGCCGTGCACGTCGGGGTCGAAGTGGGGGTGGGCGCGGAAGGTGGGCAGCCGGTCGACCGCGAGGTTGATCTTCACCACCCCGCTGCGGCTCCGCCAGTGATCGATCCGAGCGACGAGGTCGTCGGGCAGCTCGGCGCGATCGACGAGCTCGCCGAACGCGACACGCGGATGCACCGCGGCGACGACGATGTCGGCAGGGAGCTCCTCTCCCGATGCGAGCACGACGGCGCGCGCGCGACCACCGCGCACGTCGACGCGCGCGACCGGCGCGTCGGTGCGCACGATCGCGCCGTGCGCGCGAGCCGCGCCGGCGATCGCGGCGCTCACCGCTCCCATGCCGCCGGCCGGGAACCCCCACTGGCCGGTGTGACCGTCGCCGAGGTCGCCGAGCTTGTGGTGCGCCATCACGTAGGCGGTGCCGGCGGAACGCGGACCGGCCCACGTGCCGATCACGCCGCTGACGGCGAGCACGCCCTGCACCTCCGGCGATTCGAAGAACTCGTCGAGCAGGTCGGCGATGCTCATCGTGAACAGTCGCGTCGCGTCGGCGACGCCGGGCACGCCGAGTCGGCGCAGGCTCCACGCCAGCCGCAGCTGGTCGAGCACGTCGCGCGGCGCGAACGAGCCGACGCGCGGCGGCGTCGCGTCGAGCAACGGGCCGAGCACGCGCGCGAGTCCGCCCAGCCACGCGTCCCACCGGACGAACGCGTCGGCGTCACGAGGCGAGAAGCGCGCGACTTCGGCGTGGCGCGCGGCGGGGTCGTCGGGCAACCGGAGCGCGCCGCCGTCGCGGTGCGGCACGAAGTAGGGACCTTGGGGGTGCACGTGGTAGCCGTGTCGACGCAGGTCGAGGTCGGCGACGAGCTGCGCCGGCATCAGGCTCACCACGTACGACAGCGCGCTGACGCGGTACCCGGGTCCCCACGGCTCCTCCGTGACCGCGGCACCGCCGAGCACGGCGCGCCGTTCGAGCACCGTGACGCGTGCGCCCTGACGCGCCAGCAGCGCGGCGGTGACGAGTCCGTTGTGGCCGCCGCCGATGACGACGACGTCGGAGGGTCTGGTCACGACGCGGGACGCTACCTGCGCGACGGCGGCAATTGATCCGATCGACCCATTCGAATGGCGCGACGCCCGCCGTACGTTCTCCTCGGGATCGCGACTCTCCGAGTCGAGGTCCTCGCCGGCTGGAGCGTGTCCCCCAGAACGCGACAGGCGGTTCGCGCGGGGGGAGGGCGACGGGTGGGCCCTCCCCCTCGCCGCGTGTCGGATCGGGCGCGAGTTCGCAGTGGCGCGAACTCTCCGAGCCGGCCAGGGTGCGGCGAATACGCTTCGCCCATGACCGAGCCTCGAACACCCCGACCCCGCAGTCGCGAAGTGACCGACGGGATGGAGCGCGCCCCGGCCCGGGCGATGCTGCGCGCTGTCGGCATGACCGACGCCGACTTCGATCGCGCGCAGGTGGGCGTCGCGTCGTCGTGGAACGAGGTCACGCCGTGCAACCTGCCGCTCGATCGCCTCGCGAAGCGGGCGAAGGACGGGGTGCGCGACGCTGGCGGGTTCCCCCTCGAGTTCGTGACGATCGCGGTCTCCGACGGGATCTCGATGGGTCACGAGGGCATGCGGGGTTCGCTCGTGAGCCGGGAGATCATCGCCGACTCGGTCGAGTGCGTGATGCACTCCGAGCGACTCGACGCGCTCGTGTCGTTCGCGGGCTGCGACAAGAGCCTGCCCGGGATGCTCATGGCCTCCGCACGACTCAACTTGCCGTCGGTGTTCGTCTACGGCGGGTCGATCCTCCCCGGCCGTTGGAAGGATCAGGCGCTCGACATCGTCAGCGTGTTCGAAGCCGTCGGTTCGTGCGCCGCGGGGACGCTCACGGAGAACGAGCTCGGCGAGATCGAACGGCGGGCGTGCCCCACGGAGGGTTCGTGCGCGGGCATGTTCACCGCGAACACGATGGCGTCGGTCGGCGAGGCGCTCGGCATGTCGTTGCCCGGCAGCGCGTCGCCGCCTGCCGTCGACCGTCGGCGCGACGACTTCGCGTTCGAGGCGGGTCGGGCGGTCATGCGCTTGCTCGAGCTCGACCTTCGGCCGCGCCAGATCATGACGAAGGCCGCGTTCGAGAACGCGATCGCGGTCGTGATGGCGCTCGGAGGTTCGACGAACGCGGTCCTGCACCTGCTCGCGATCGCGCACGAGGCGCGCGTCGAGCTGGAGCTCGACGACTTCAACCGCGTGGGCGCGCGCGTCCCGCACGTCGCCGACATGAAGCCGCACGGTCGCTTCCACATGACCGACCTCGACGCGATCGGTGGCGTCCCCGTCGTGCTGCGGATGCTGCTCGAGGCCGGGGTGCTCCACGGCGACGCGCTCACGGTCACCGGCAAGACGATGGCCGAGAACCTCGCGGAGCTCGATCCGCCCGCTCCCGACGGCGCGGTGGTGCACGCACTGACCGAGCCGATCCACGCGCAGGGCGGCATCGCGGTGCTCACCGGTTCGCTCGCGCCGAAGGGCGCGGTCGTGAAGGTCGCCGGCATCGACGATCCGCGCTTCGACGGCACCGCTCGCGTCTTCGACGGCGAAGACGCCGCGATGGAAGCGATCCTGGCCGGACGCATCCAGCCCGGCGACGTGGTGGTCATCCGCTACGAGGGTCCGAAGGGTGGACCCGGGATGCGCGAGATGCTCGCGGTGACCGGCGCGATGAAGGGGGCAGGTCGAGGAGGCGACGCCGCGCTCGTCACCGACGGGCGCTTCTCGGGGGGAACGCACGGATTTTGCGTCGGACACGTCGCGCCGGAGGCCGTCGACGGCGGTCCGATCGCCCTCGTGCGCGACGGCGATCGGATCCTGATCGACGCCGACGCGCACACGATCGAGCTGTTCGTCGACGAGACGGAGCTCGCTCGGCGCCGCGCCGACCTGAAGCTGCCGGAGCCCCGGTACACCTCGGGTTTCCTCGCGAAGTACGCACGACTCGCGCACGGCGCCGAGAAGGGCGCGATCACCAACGCCTGAGACGGGGTTCCCGCGGTGCCCGAGATCCTCGAGGTCGAGGCGGCCCGTCGCGTGCTCGAGGAGCGCGCGCTCGGACGCGCTATCGCACGCGTGCACGCGCCCGACGCCTGGTTCCTGAAGCGCGGGCTCACCCCCCGTGGCGTGCGTCGCGCGCTCGCGGGTCGCGCGCTGGATCGCGCGCGCCGGCGCGGGAAGCTGCTCCTCGTCGACACATCGGCGAGCGGGCCGGTGCTCGGTCTGCACCTGGGCATGAGCGGCCGCATCGTCGTCGACGGTGAAGCCGCCGGCGATCCGCTCGTGTACGCGAGCAACCGCGAGGTGGTGCACTGGCACCGGTTCGGCCTGCACTTCACCGACGGCGGCACCCTCTGGCTGCGCGACCCGCGCCGACTCGGTGCCGTCGAGCTCGATCCCGACGAGGATCGGCTCGGTCCTGACGCGTTCGCGCTCACGCGCCCGCACCTCGCCTCCGTACTCGGGGCGAGCCGCGCCCCCGTCAAGGCCGTGCTCATGGATCAGGCGCGCGTCGCGGGGTTGGGCAACCTGCTGGTGGACGAGGCGCTGTACCGCGCCGGGGTCGACCCGGCGCGGGCGGCGCGCGACCTCAGCGACGACGACGTCGGGGGGCTCCACCGCGCCATCCGCACGACGCTGCGCACCCTCGAACGGCGTGGCGGTTCGCACACCGGCGACCTCCCTCGCGGACCCGACGCGACGTGCCCGCGTGACGGCGCGCCGCTGCGCCGCCGCACGGTCGGCGGGCGCACCACGTACTCGTGTCCGGTCCACCAGCGCTGAACGACGAGCCCCCGACAGGTTGCGCCGGCCGGAGATTTCGGGCAGAATGTTCCTTCGATGCGCGCACACACCGCCTTCCCCACCAGCGTTCTCGTAGTCACGTAGCGCACGGCGGCGCTCCGCGCCCGTGCGCACCACCGACCCCTCGCCCCGGCGAGGGGTTTCGTCTTTCTCGGGGTCGTCGCCCGCCGATCCCGCCCAACCCGCAAGGGAGCCGACGATGAAGATGACTGGGGCCCAGGCCCTCATCAAGAGCCTCGAGATGGAGGGTGTGGAGGTCATGTTCGGCCTCCCCGGCGGCGCGATCCTCCCGGTGTACGACCCGCTCATCGACTCGTCGATCCGGCACATCCTCGTGCGTCACGAGCAGGGCGCCGGTCACATGGCGTCGGGCTACGCGCACGTGACCGGCCGGCCGGGCGTGGCCATGGTCACGAGCGGTCCCGCCGCGACCAACATCGTCACCGCGCTGTGCGACGCGTACATGGACTCGGTGCCGATGGTCGTGATCACCGGGCAGGTGCCGTACGCGGTGATCGGCACCGACGCGTTCCAGGAGTGCGACACCGTCGGCATCACCATGCCGGTGACGAAGCACAACTGGCTGATCACCGACGCCAACGACATCCCGCGCATCGTGCGCGAGGCGTTCCACGTCGCGACGACCGGTCGTCCTGGACCCGTGCTCGTCGACGTGCCGAAGGACATCGCCAACCAGGAGATGGACTGGTACTGGCCCGAGTCGGTCGACCTGCCGGGCTACAAGCCGACCGTGCGCGGCCACGCGAAGCAGGTCAAGGACGCGGCGCGCCTCATCAACCAGTCGAACCGGCCGGTGATCTACGCGGGTGGTGGGATCCTGAAGGCGCGGGCGGCGGAGACGTTGCGCGAGCTCGCCGAGCTCACCGGGATCCACGTGGTCACGACGCTCATGGCGCGCGGCGCGTTCCCCGACGACCACGAGCTGTGTCTCGGCATGCCGGGCATGCACGGCAACTACACGGCGATCACTGCGATGCAGCAGGCCGACCTGCTGATCGCGCTCGGCTCGCGCTTCGACGATCGCGTGACGGGCAAGGTCTCGGCGTTCGCGCCCGACGCCAAGATCATCCACGTCGACATCGACCCCGCCGAGCTGGGCAAAGTGCGCCGTCCCGACGTGCCGATCGTCGGCGACTGCCGCGCGGTGATCGAAGAGCTCGTGAAGGCCGTGCGCACCGAGCAGCACAAGCACGGCAAGCCCGACCTCGGCGAGTGGGACGCGCAGCTCACCGCGTGGCGGACCGAGCACCCGATCTCCTACGAGCAGCAGGAGGGCGACACGCTGAAGCCCCAGTACTGCATCGAGGCGCTGTGCGCGAACACCCCCGACGACACGATCGTCGTGTCGGGAGTGGGCCAGCACCAGATGTGGACGAGTCAGCTGTGGCGCTTCAACCACCCGTACACGTGGGTCAACTCCGGTGGGCTCGGCACGATGGGCTACGCGGTGCCTGCGGCGGTCGGCGCGAAGGTCGGCCAACCGGAGCGCATGGTGTGGGCGGTCGATGGCGACGGCTGCTTCCAGATGACCGCGCAGGAGCTCGTGACTGCTGCGGCGGAGCGCATCCCCGTGAAGATCGCGATCATGAACAACGCGTACCTCGGGATGGTCCGGCAGTGGCAGGAGCTCTTCTACGAAGAGCGCTACAGCGAGGTGTACCTGTCGCCGGATCTGCCCGACTACGTGAAGTGGGCCGAGGCGATGGGCTGCGTGGGTCTGCGCGTCGACACGCCCGAAGACGTCGTGCCCGCGATCGAGAAGGCGAACCAGATCAACGACCGGCCGGTGGTCATCGACTTCCGGGTCGACTACCGCGAGAAGGTGTACCCGATGGTGCCGGCGGGCGCGTCGAACGACGACGTCATCCTCGGTCCCGAGACCGACAAGGAGGCGGGTCGCTGATGGCGATGTCGTCGAGCCCGATGCTGCCCCACCACATCCTCACGGTGTTGGTGGAGAACAAGCCCGGGGTGCTGTCGCGCGTCGCGGGGTTGTTCTCGCGTCGAGGGTTCAACATCTTCTCGCTCGCGGTCTCGCCGACCGAAGACGAGCGGTTCAGCCGCATCACGATGGTCGTCGACGCCGAGTCGGCACCCCTCGAGCAGATCGTCAAGCAGCTGAACAAGCTCATCCCGGTCATCAAGATCACCGAGCTGTCGCCGACGGAAGCCGTCGAGCGCGAGATGATGCTCGTGACCGTGAAGGCGTCGGCTGAGCTGCGGAGCCACGTCACCGAGCTCACCGCGATCTTCGAGTCGAAGATCGTCGACGTCGGGTACGACGCGATGACGATCATGGTCGCCGGCGAACCCGACAAGCTCGACGCGTTCTCGGATCTCGTCCGCCCGTTCGGCATCGTCGAGCTGCAGCGCACGGGTCGGGTCGCCTTGCCCAAGCTGGCTCGCCAGCCCGTCCGCCTGCGGGCGGTGAAGAGCGCGACTCGCACGTGACTCGATCCGCGTGCTGAGGTTGCGTCCACGCGATCGCACCCTCACCCGATCCCCGCCCCTCGAGAAGGACCGCCATGCCCGCCACCGTGTACTACGACGCTGACGCCGACATCTCGTTGCTCGCCGACCGCAAGGTCGCGGTCCTCGGGTACGGGTCGCAGGGTCACGCCCACGCCCTGAACCTCAAGGACTCAGGGATCGATGTGCGCGTGGGGCTGCGCGCCGGATCGGCCTCGGCCGCGAAGGCGGAAGCCGCCGGGCTGCGCGTGCTCCCGACCGGCGAGGCGGTCGCCGAAGCCGACGTGATCATGGTCCTGCTCCCCGACACCGAGCAGCACAGCGTCTACGAAGCAGACATCGCCCCGAACCTCACGGCGGGGAACTCGCTCGCGTTCGCGCACGGTTTCAACATCCACTTCGGACGGATCACACCGCCGGCCGACGTCGACGTGTGGATGATCGCTCCCAAGGGGCCGGGGCACCTGGTGCGCCGCACCTACGAAGAGGGTGGTGGCGTCCCGTGCCTGGTCGCGGTCGCCAACGACGCGACCGGCACCGCGAAGCAGATCGCGTTGGCGTACGCGCGCGCGATCGGCGGCACCCGCGCCGGTGTCCTCGACACGACCTTCGAGGAAGAGACCGAGACCGATCTGTTCGGTGAGCAGGTCGTGCTCTGCGGCGGCCTCGTCGAGCTGATCCGCAACGGGTACGAGACCCTCATCGAGGCTGGGTACCAGCCCGAGAGCGCGTACTTCGAGACGCTGCACGAGGTGAAGCTGATCGTCGACCTCATCTACGAGGGCGGGATCGCGGCGATGAACTACTCGATCTCCGACACCGCCGAGTACGGCGAGATGTCGCGCGGGCCGCGCATCATCACGCCGCAGACGAAGGACGAGATGCGCAAGATCCTCGGCGAGATCCGCAGCGGCGAGTTCGCGAAGGAGTGGATCGCCGAGAACGAGCAGGGCCGGCCGAACTTCGAGCGCATGCGCAAGGAAGCGGCGGCGCACCCGATCGAAGAGGTGGGTGCGCGTCTGCGTTCGATGATGCCCTGGATCTCGGCCGGCAAGGCGCGCGTCCAAGACGTCTCCGGCGGCTGACCGCTTGCCGCTCGCGGCGGTGTGAGCACCCTCAGATGATGTTGATCCCGTCGAGGACACGCCCGGCGTAGTCGGCGTCGCCCGACACCTCGACGTAGTCGCGCCACGGACGCCGCTGGGTGCCCCACACCACGAAGTCGTGATCGGTCGAGCGAACCCGCGCGACCGCGTCGCCGGTGTCGCCGTCGACCACCGAGACGAGGGTGCCCTCGGCGGGCGGCTGGATCGTCCACGTGCCACCACCGGGCCCGTCGAGCTCGAGGACGATCGGGCGGTCGATTCCGACCAGCTCGTCCTCGCACATCGCGGGGAGTCCGGCGAGCATCCAGGTGATCGTCGGCCGCAGCCGCTGCTCGTCACGCGGTGGCTCCGCACGCTCGAGCGGGCCGATCGGCGCGAGCAGGTCGACGCGCAGGTGGCAGTAGTGATCGAACAGGAACGTCGCGGGCACGATCGCCATCGGATGCGTGCCGAGCTTGCCCATCGGGATCATCGTCTCGGCCATCGGCGGTTCCTGGAACGAGGCGAAGACGTCGATCGCTTGACCGGTTGCCAGCGCGTACTCCTCGATGATCTGTTGGGTGCTCCACTCCCGACGCTCGGCGACGCCGAGCTCCATCATCGCCTCGGGATCGTCGAGCGAGCCGCCTTGCGGCATGTACGACGGGTCGAGCACGCCGTGCAGCGAGCCCCCCATGTGCGCCACGACATCGCGCACGCTCCAGCCCGCGCAGTCGCTCGGCAGCTCCCATTCGTACTCGCTCAGCGAGTGCGCGATCCCGAGGATCGCGTCGCGCTCGGCGCGGAAACCTTCGACGGCAAGCTTGCTCATCGTGCCCCCTGAACGGTCGGCGGCGCAGTGGATGACGTCGGTCGTCCGCGAGGCTATCGCTGCCTCCTGCCGGCGTGACCGGGGGCGGAGCCGGGCGCGGCGCTACTTCGTGGTCGCGATCCCGCCGTCGACGGGGATCACGGCCCCGGTCACGTACGAGCCGGCGCGGCTGGCGAGGAAGATCGCTGCGCCGGCCATGTCGTCGGGGCGCCCGATGCGATTGAGCGGCGACGACGCCGCGATCGAGTCGCCGAAGCGATCGAGCGTGGCCGCCATCATCTTCGACTCGAACGGTCCCGGAGCGATCGCGTTCACGGTGACGTGACGCGGACCGAGCTGGCGAGCGAGGACGCGCGTGAGGTGGTGCAGCGCGGCCTTGCTCGCCGAGTACGCGTACGTCTCGAACAGCGGGACCTGGATCCCGTCGATCGAGCCGATGTTGATGACTCGAGCCGGATCGTCGGCGGTGCCGCCTCGTTCGAGCAGCGGCAGCACCTCGCGCGTGAGCAGGAACGGTGAACGCAGGTTGAGCGCGAGCACCTTGTCCCAGCCGTCGGCGGGGTAGTCGGCGATCGGCGCGGCCCAGTTGGCGCCCGCGTTGTTCACGAGGACGTGCAGCGCCGCCTCTCGACCCGCGAGCTCGGCCGCGAGGCGCTCGCACTCCGCGGGTTCGCCCAGATCGGCGGGGAGCGCGACGCACGGGCCGTGGCGCGCCAGGTCGTTCGCGACCTGCTCGCAGACGTCAGCCTTCCGCGAGGAGATGTACACGCTGGCGCCCGCATCGAGCAGTCCGCGGGCGATCATGAGTCCGATGCCGCGACTGCCGCCGGTGACGAGCGCGGTCTTGCCGGAGAGGGAGAACAGCTCGGAGACGGACACGGCAGCACCTTCCGGGATCGATCGGCCGGCCGAGGCTAGCGATCCGCACGCGACCTCGGAGGTGGGCGATCCGCTCCGTTCCGATCCGAGGCTGACGAGAAGCGCGATCGTTCAGGGCGGGCCCGGTACCGTCGATGAGATGCCGATGCAGGCACTCGACCGGCGCGGTTCCCTCCGCGAGACGCTGCGCCGTGCGTGGGGCGCGCGGCTCCGCCGGCTCGCGTTGGTCCTGTTCGCGATCGACGCGGCCTTCATCGTCGTGGAGATCTCCATCGAGGTGGCACAGCGGTACTGGTTCGCGGGGGCGTACCGGCTGAGCCTGAACACCGACGGCGGCATCCCCGAGATCTACGGCTACGCCAAGGTGCAGGTGTTGGTGCTCGTGCTCCTCGTCGCGTGGCGGTCGACGCACGACTCGGCGTTGCTCGCGTGGATCGGGATCTTCCTCTACGTCCAGCTCGAGGACGCGGCGTCGCTGCACGAGACCATCGGCGTGCGTCTCGACGACGTGTTCGGACTGCCGGAGTTCGCCGGGCTCGAAGGCCACGACGTGGGTGAGCTGCTGTGGTTCGCGATGGTCGGCCCGTTGCTGTTGGCGGTGCTCGTGCGCGGCGAGCTCCGCAACGGTCCGGGCGTCAGCGACCTCTCACGGGTGTTGTTCGTCGGCGCGACCCTCCTCGCGGCGTTCGCCGTGGTCGTCGACCCGCTCGCGCTCGTGGCGCGCGAGGAGCTCGGGCTGCGCGGCCTCGGTGTCGTCGAGGACGGCGGCGAGCTCGTCGCGCAGTCGCTCGTGCTGCTCGCAGGCCTCGCGTGGGTCACGCTGCCGGGGCGTTGGGAGCGACGACTGGGTCGATGGGGCGGTGAGGAGCCCGACCGGCACGGCTAGCCTCGCCGTCGGATGACACACCGCGCGACGGGGGGTCAGGAGCCGCGACGCCGGCCGGCTGGCACCGACGCCCCGCGCGATCGCAGCGCCATCGGCCAGTGGGAGCGGCGAGCGCTCGAGCTCGGGCGCCACGCTCTCGAGGGCGTGCCGCTCGCGCAGCTGTTCGACGACGTCGCCGACGTGCTCGTCGCGACGGTGGGGGCGACGCACGTCGGGCTCGTGCGTCTGGTCCCGGGGGCCTCCGACGCGATCGTCGAGATGTCGCGCGGGTGGTCGGCGATCGCGCCCGGTCTCGTCCTTCCGGCCGGACCCACGACCCAGATCGGCTTCACTGCGTCGACTGACGACACCGTTGTCGTCGACGACTTCGCGACCGAGGATCGCTTCGTGCCGTCAGCGACCGTGCAGGCCGAGGGGTTGGCGTCGAGCGTGTCCGTCGCGGTGCCGGCACCGACGGGCGCGTGGGGGGTCCTCGCGGTGCACGCCCGCGTCGCTCGCGCGTTCGACGCGGAGGACGCAACCGCGGTGCGCGCGGTCGCCACGGTCCTCGCCGCCGCGATCCGTCGACAGGAGCTCGACGAGCAGATCGGGACCAGAGACCTCGTCGCCCGCCTCGCGTTCGAGGTCGGCCGCCTGGGAACGTGGAGCTGGGACCCGACGAGCAACCGCGTCGAATGGTCGCCGGAGCTGGAAGCCCTCTACGGGCTGGAGCCGAGCGGATTCGAGGCGACGTTCGACGCGTTCGTCGCGCTGATCCACCCCGACGACCGCCAGGTCGTGGCCGACGAGATCGAGCGGGCCGTGTCCACGAACACCGAGATCCACATGGAGCATCGGATCGTCCGCCCCGACGGCGTGACGCGATGGTTCGAGGGACGCGGTCGCTCGGTTCCCACCGACGGTGACACGCCGGGCCGTTGGATCGGCATCGGGATCGACATCACCGAGCGGCGCGCCGTCGACGAAGAGCGCAACGAGCTGCTCGCGCGGGAGCGCGAAGCGCGTGAGCTCGCCGAGGTCGCGTCGTTCGAGCTGCAGTCAGCGCTGACCCGGCTCGACACGCTGCTGGTCTCGGCGCCGGTCGGGCTGGGCTTCTTCGACACCGACCTGCGCTGCATGCGCGGCAACCGACTGCTGGCCGAGATCAGCGGTCTCGACGTCGACGAGATCGTCGGACGGACGATGCGCGACGTGTTCGCGAACGTCGAACCCGACCTCGCGACGGCGGCACGCACCGCCATCGATCGGGGAGTCGGACTCGACGACGTCGAGCTCGTCGGCCAGACCGCCGGATCGCCGGGACTGTCGCGCACGTGGGTCGCGACGTTGCGTCCGCTCGCCGGCAGCCACGGGATCACTGGTGTCAGCATCGCGATCACCGAGATCACCGACCGCAAGCGCGCCGAGCTCTCCGAACGACTCTTGCACGACGCCAGCGAGCTCCTCGCGGCGCCGCTCGAGCGGCAGGAGCTGCTGACGCGGTTCGTGCACCTCCCGATCGGTCTGCTCGCCGACGTGTGCACGCTGACGCTGGTCGGCGGCGACGGCGAGCTCGAGTATGGCGGCGTCGCGTCCGCCGACGGCGAGGTCGAGCGCGCCCTCGCGGCGCTCGCGCCGCCGAGGGTGCTCGCGAACGGGGACGAGACGATCACCGCTCGAGCGATCCGCAGTGGCCTCACCACGCGTGCAGAATGGTTGTCGGATGCGCCGCGCCTCGGCCGTGACGCGTCGCTCGACGCCCGGCAGCTCGCGGACCGGTTGCGCGCGAGCTCGGCGGTGGCGGCGCCACTGCGGGTCGGCGGCGCGGTCGTGGGCGCGTTGACCCTCGTGTACGCGGAGCAGTCGAGGCGCCGGTACCGCGCCGCCGACGTCCCGCTGGTCGAGGAGCTCGCGCGGTACTGCGGCGACGCGTTGGAGCTCGCCGAGCTCCGCAGCGCCGCGGGCCGAGCCCGGGCGCGGCTCAACCTGCTGGCTCGGGTCGGCGAGCTCATGGAGGTCGAGCTGGACGTGTCGGCTCGCCTGCAACGTCTCGCGGAGCTCGTCCTCCCCGACCTCGGCCTCACGTGCGGCGCGTACGTCGTGGAGCCCGAAGGTGTCCGGCTGATCGCGTTCGCGCGGAGCGACCGACCCTCGGACATGTTCTCGTCGGGTCCCGTCCATCCTCACGACAGCCCGCTGCCCGCGGTGCGCGCGATCCGTGTCGGTGAACCCGTCCGTGCGCAGCTCGCGCCCGAGCTCGTCGCGGCCGCCGGACCCCGGACGGTGGGCGTCGTGGGCGTCGCCCCGGAGATCGGGGTCACACAGTTCCTCGGCGTTCCGCTGATGTCGGGCGAGGTGCCGATCGGCGCCCTCGCGTTCGGACGTCGCGACGACTACGACGACGACGACGTCGCGCTGGCGTCGGAGATCGCGCGTCGGGTGACTCCGGCAGTGGCGCACGCGATGCGCTTCGAGCGCGAACGCGATACCGCGAGCGTGCTGCAGCGCAGCCTGCTCCCGGCGTCGCTGCCGACGAGCTCGACGATGCGGATCGAGGCTCGGTACGTCTCGGGCACCGCGGGGGCGCGCGTCGGCGGCGACTGGTACGACGCGCTCGAGCTCGACGACGGGCGCCTGTTGCTGGTGATCGGCGACGTGGCCGGCCACGGCATCGGGGCCGCCGCGCTCATGGGCCAGCTGCGCACCGCGGTGCGGGTCGCGGTGCTCGACGGCGCGACGCCCGGCGAGATGCTCACTCGGTTGAACCGGTACCTCGTCGCGTTGGCGCCGGGGGAGATGGCGACGTGCGCAGGCGGGATCATCGATCCGGTGACGGGTGTCTCGGTCTGGGCGAGCGCGGGCCATCCACCCGTTGCGACCCGTGATCGAGACGGGGTCGTCGGATGGATACCCGTCGACAACGGCCCGCCGATCGGCGCCGTGCGCGACACCGTGTACCGCGACTCGGTGCGGGCGATCCCGCTCGGGGTGACGCTCGCGTTGTACACCGACGGTCTCATCGAGCGGCGGGGCGAGATCATCGATGTCGGCTTCGACCGGCTCGCACAGACGTTCGCGAGCGCACTCGGGTCACCGGCGGGCGTGTGCGATCACATGATCGACGAGATGCTGGGCGGCGAGCCCGCCGCCGACGACGTCGCGCTACTCGTGGCCCAGCTCGTGACCTCGACGCCGCTGCGGGTCTTGGTCCCTCCGGATCCGGCACGGCTGTCCGAAGCGCGCGGTCAGCTCCGGGCGTGGCTCGTCGAGCGCGGTGCCGGACCGCGTGAGCTCGACGACCTGGTGCTCGCGAGCAACGAGATCCTCACCAACGCCATCGAACACGGCGGACGTGGCGGCGCCGCCGACATCGTGCTCGTGGCGAACGCCGACGAGACCGGTGTGGTCGTGGAGGTCGCCGATCGCGGGGTGTGGCGCGCGGGGGCGACGCCCGGCGGTGGCCGCGGCCTCGGGATCGTGCGCGCGCTCACCGACGACGTCACCATCGAGCGCGGCGACCGCGGCACACGCGTCCGGTTGCGCAAAGCGCTGGCCGCGTCGGCGCCGGCGCGCGATCAAGAAGGATGACGAGCGAGACCGAACGTCGGGGTGACGGCCCGCTGGTCAGTGCTCGCGCTCGCGCACGAGCACCACGACGGCGCGCTCGTCGACGCTGACGGACGCGCCGACGAAGGGTCGATCGCCGTTGTCGGAGAACGGAGTCGCCGACGCCGTGTCGATCACGAGACGCCACCCGTCGCCCACCTCGTCGGGGACCGCGAATTGCAGCGGCTCGTCGTGAGCGTTGAACACGAGCAGGAAGTCGTCGTCGATCACGCGCTCGCCTCGCGGTCCCGGCGTCGGGATCGACAGGCCGTTCACGAACACCGTGAGCGAGCGTGCGAACCCCTGGCGCCACTCGTCGTCGCTCATCGCGGTGCCGACCGGCGTGTACCAGCCGACGTCGATGGCGGATCTTCCACGCAGCGGACGGCCCTGGAACCAGCGGCGGCGTCGGAATGCGGGATGCTGCTGGCGGAAGCGCATGAGCGATCGGACGAACGCGAGGAGCTCGTCGTCGCAGTGGTCCCAGTCGTACCACGAGATCTCGTTGTCTTGGCAGTACGCGTTGTTGTTGCCGTGCTGCGTCCGCCCGATCTCGTCGCCACCGAGCAGCATCGGGACGCCCTGCGAAAGGAGCAGGGTCGCGAGATAGCTGCGCTGCTGGCGAGCGCGCAGCTCGTTGATCCGCGGGTCGGTGGTGGGACCCTCGACGCCGAAGTTCATCGAGCGGTTGAACGACTCGCCGTCGCGGTTGTCTTCGTGGTTCTCCTCGTTGTGCTTGTCGTGGAACGACACGAGATCGCGCAACGTGAAGCCGTCGTGGGCGGTGATGAAGTTGATGCTTGCCATCGGCCGGCGTCCGGTCGCCTCGTAGAGGTCTGAGCTGCCCGTGAGTCGTGACGCGAACTCGCCGATGGTGTGCTCGGCGCCGCGCCAGTAGTCACGCACGCCGTCGCGATACTTGCCGTTCCACTCCGACCACAACGCCGGGAAGTTCCCGACCTGGTAGCCGCCCTCTCCGATGTCCCACGGCTCGGCGATGAGCTTGACGCGCGAGACGATCGGATCTTGCTGGATGAGATCGAAGAACGCCGACAACCGGTCGACGTCGTGGAGCTCGCGCGCGAGCGTCGCGGCGAGATCGAAGCGGAATCCGTCGACGTGCATCTCGGTGACCCAGAACCGCAACGAGTCCATGATCAGCTGCAGCACGTGCGGATGCCGCATGTTCAAGCTGTTGCCGGTGCCCGTGTAGTCGACGTAGAAGCGGCGATCGTCGGGCGAGAGGCGGTAGTACGCCTCGTTGTCGAGTCCCTTGAACGACAGCACGGGACCGAGGTGGTTGCTCTCCGCGGTGTGGTTGTAGACGACGTCGAGGATGACCTCGAGTCCGGCTTCGTGGAGCGCGCGCACCATCTCGCGGAACTCCTGGAGCTGTTGGCCGACGTGGCCGGTGCTGGAGTAGCCCGAGTACGGGGCGAAGAAGCCGATGGTGTTGTACCCCCAGTAGTTGCGGAGACCGTGCGCCGCGAGGCGGTGGTCGTGCACGAAGTGGTGCACCGGCAACAGCTCGACGGCAGTGACTCGCAGCTTCTTGAGGTACTCGATCACCGACGGGTGCGCGAGCCCCGCGTACGTCCCGCGCTGGTGCTCGGGAACGTCGGGGTGGCGGGCGGTCAGCCCCTTCACGTGCGTCTCGTAGATGACGGTCTCGTGCAGCGGCACGTCGGGTGGTCGGTCGTTGCCCCAGTCGAAGTACGGGTTCGTCACCACACTCTTCGGCACGAACGGTGCGGAGTCGGCGTCGTTACGGGCGTCGGGATCGTCGAACGAGTAGTCGAAGACGGCGGCGTCCCACGCGACGTCGCCATCGATGGCGCGCGCGTACGGATCGACCAGGAGCTTGTGGTGGTTGCACCGCGCGCCCCGCGACGGCTCCCACGGCCCGTGCACTCGGAATCCGTAACGCTGACCGGGACCCACGCCGGGGAGATAGGCGTGGTGCACGAACCCGTCGACCTCGGTCATCTCGACGACGGTCTCTGCACCGTGCTCGTCGAAGAGGCACAACGACACCGCGTCGGCGACCTCGGTGAACACGGCGAAGTTGGTGCCCGCTCCCGTGTGGTGCGCGCCGAGCGGGAACGGTCGTCCGGGCCACTGCTCGATGGTGGGCGGCGTCGGCATGCGCGTCTCTCGGCGGGGCGGCGGCGATCCGGCGTCGCCGGGGGGCGGCCGACGGTAGCCGGTCACGGTCCGAGCACGACCAGCCCGAGCGGGGGCAGTGTCAACGACAGCGACTGGCTGCGACCGTGGGACGGCACGGTCTCGGCCGTCACCGTTCCGACGCTGTGGTTCCCCGCGCCGCCGAAGCGCAGGTCATCGCTGTTGAGGAGCTCGCGCCAGGTCCCCGCTACAGGGACGCCGATGCGGTAGTCGCCGCGCGGCACGGGCGTGAGGTTCGCGACGACGAGCACCGCTGCACCCGACGCGTCGCTACGCAACCACGCGAGCACCGAGTTCGCGGAGTCGTCGGCGACGACCCACTCGAACCCGCCGGGATCGCAGTCGAGCTCGTGCAACGGGACGCACGCGCGGTAGAGGTCGTTGAGCGCGCGCACCCACGCCACGAGTCCGCCGTGCATCTCGGGGTCGGCGAGCGACCAGTCGAGCGTCGCTTCGTGGTCCCATTCGCGCGCCGCGCCGAGCTCGCCGCCCATGAAGAGGAGCTTCTTGCCGGGCAGCGTCCACTGGTAGCCGAGCAGGAGTCGGAGGTTCGCGCGGCGCTGCCAGTCGTCGCCCGGGAGCTTGGTGAGCAGACTGCCCTTCCCGTGCACGACCTCGTCGTGCGAGAGCGGCAGCACGTAGCTCTCGCTCCACGCGTAGATGGCCCGGAACGTGAGCTCGTCGTGGTGCCAGCGGCGGTGCACCGGGTCCTCGGCGAAGTAGCCGAGCGTGTCGTGCATCCATCCCATGTCCCACTTGAAGCCGAACCCGAGACCGCCGTCGAAGGTGGGGCGGCTCACGCCGGGCCACGCCGTGGACTCCTCGGCGTACGTCTGCACGTCGGGATGGTGGTGGTACACGGCCTCGTTGAGCTGGCGGAGGAACGCGACCGCTTCGAGGTTCTCGCGCCCGCCGAGCTCGTTGGGGAGCCATTCGCCGTCGCGGCGGCTGTAGTCGCGGTACAGCATCGACGCGACGGCGTCGACCCGGAGTCCGTCGACGTGGTAGCGCTCCAGCCAGCACGTCGCCGACGAGACGAGGAACGAGCGCACCTCGTTGCGGCCGTAGTTGAAGATCTTCGAGTCCCAGTCGGGATGGTGCCCGAGGCGCGGGTCGGCGTGCTCGTACAGCGCGGTCCCATCGAACCACGCGAGCGCGTGGTCGTCGCCGGGGAAGTGGCTCGGGACCCAGTCGCAGATCACACCGATGTCGCGACTGTGCAGGTGGTCGACGAACGCCATGAACTCGTCGGGCGTGCCGTAGCGCGCCGTGGGAGCGAAGTACCCGGTCGTCTGGTAGCCCCACGAGCCGTAGAACGGGTGCTCCATGACCGGCAGCAGCTCGACGTGCGTGAAGCCACACCGCTCGACGTGGTCGGCGAGCGACGGCGCGAGCTCCTTATAGGTCGGGAACCGTCGGTCGGGCGACGGTGCGCCCATCCACGATCCGAGGTGCACCTCGTAGATCGAGATCGGCGCGCGTCGGTCGGAGCGGGCGCGACGAGTGCTCATCCACCGGTCGTCGCGCCAGCGGTGGGTGGGTGTCGCGACCAACGATGCCGTCGCCGGGGGGAGCTCGGCGGCCGCCGCGAACGGATCGGCCTTGTCGACCCAGCGACCGTCGGCGCCGTGCACCTTGTACTTGTAGCGGTGGCCGACGCGCGCTCCCGGCACCCCACCTTCCCAGACGCCGCTCACGCCGCGTGGCTGCAGCGCGACCGCGCGCGTCGCGTCCCACGCGCAGAAGTCGCCGACGACTTGCACCGCGCGTGCGTTCGGCGCCCACACCGCGAACCAGCACCCGTCGCGCGTGGGATGGGCGCCGAGCACGCGGTGGAGGTGCGCGTGCGTCCCTTCCGCGAACCAGTGGAGGTCGTCGTCGGTGATCGGGCTCGTGAGCGCGCTCACGGACGGGCCGCCTGCAGGATCGCGAGGCGGCGCTGCACGTCGGGGTGCGCGTCGAGCTCGTCGAGCGTCAGCGCGACGCGTTGGCGCCAGTTCGCGCGCTGCGCGTCGGTGGTGCCGGGTCGGTTCTGCGCGTGCAGCTCGAGCCAGAGGTCTTCGAGCGTGACGATGACGACGGCGGCTCGGGAGCGCGCGAGGAACGCGAGCGCAGCGTCGAGCGCGGCGCCGGCGGTCGCGGGGACGGTCGTGTCGGTGGCGCGCGCGAGTCGGGTCGCGAGCCGCTCGACCTGCTCGGCGCGTCGCTCTCGGTCGCCGGCCCCGGCGTGTCCGAGCCGCGCGTCCTCGTCGAGGTCGGCGCCGGTCCAGAAGCCGGCCCACGTGGCCATGTCGTGCGTGTTGCAGCCGACCGCGACGGGTCGGGCGGGGACGCGCAGCTCGGCGTCGGCGGGTGCGTCGGCGTCGAACTGCAGCTCCCACAGGCCGAGGATCCCTCGGTGCGCCATCGCGTCGCGCACTTCGGGCTCGACGGTCCCGAGGTCTTCGCCGATGATCGCGGCGTCGTGCGCGCGGGCGGCGCGCACGACGGTGTCGTACGACGCGCCGGACGGGTAGCGCACGTAGGCGCCGTCGGCGGCGTCGTGACCGGCGGGGATCCACCACAAGCGGTGGAGTCCCATGACGTGATCGATGCGCAAGATGTCGGCGTATCGGAGGTGATGGTGCAGCGCACCCGCCAGCGCGTCGTCGTCGCCGGCGCGTCGCGCCCGGTCGGGTCGCAGCGGAGGGAGCCCCCAGTCCTGCCCCTCGGCGAAGAACGGATCGGGCGGCGCGCCGATCGACATCTCGGCCGCGTAGTCGCCGCGATGCCACCACGTGTCGAAGCCGCACGGGTCGCACCCGACGGGCAGGTCGAGCGCGAGCTGCTGGCCGCGGTCGTGCAGTCGCTGCGTGAGCGCGTCGAGCTGTGCCTCCACGGCGAGCTGTCCGTACAGGTACCGGAACACGGCCGCCGCCGGCGCTCCGGGCTCCGCGCCCGTGAGCGGCGCGTCGCGCGCGATCGTCGGCCACCGGCGCCAGTCGCGACCGTGGACGTCGGCGAGGGCGCGGAACTGCGCATAGCGCGCCAGGTCGGGTCGGCGGCGAGCGAGCTCGTCGACGGCGCGCCGGACTTCATCGTCGTCGGAGACTGCAGTGGCGACGTGCGCGATCGCGTCATCGACCGCGAACGCGACGTGCGGGTGGTCGACGACGCGGCTCGATGGCCGGATCGGAGGGAGCCGGTCGCGCACCTCGGGATGGTGCACGAGGCCGGGAAGGTGCTCGAGGTCGAGGATGGCTTCGTCCCACGCTTGGCGCGACACGGGGGCGTACGGACTCGCGTCGTCGGGCCACGTGGCCAGGATCGGCAGCGTGGCGACGACCCGGGCGCCGGATCGCGCGACGAGCGCGGCGAGCGCGTCGAGGTGCGTCAAAGTGCCGGTGCCGCGATCGTCCGTGCTCCGGAGCGCGTACACGGGGACGAACACGCCCCACGTCGGCGCGGGCACGGGTGCCTGCGTCGGCTCGGCGGGTGGCGATCCGGCCTCGGGTCCCGGACCGAGCGTGCGGAGTGCGCCGAGCGCGGCCGGCGCGTCGCTCACTCGCTCGAGCGCGACGCCGAGCGCGCGGGCGATCGCGACGAGGGTCTCGTCGCTCGCGGTGTGCTCGTGACCCCAGATGTCGTGGTAGCGCACCTGCACGCCGAGGCGCGTCGCCAGCTCGTGGAGCGCGCGCTGGTCGTCGGTGGTCACGAGCGGTCGTCCTCGATGATCTGGCGGAGGCGGCGCAACGGGATCGCGGAGAACGCCGGTCGGCTCGCGAGCTCGTAGCGGATCTCGTAGAGCAGCTTTGCCATCACGTGCAGGTCCACGAGCGAACGCAGGTCGTCAGCGTCGTCGGGGAGGAGTCCGAGACCGTCGACTCCCGCGAAGTAGCCGGTGAGGAACGACGACGACGCCCACGTCTCCCAGACGGCCGCCCACGACTCGACGAGGGCAGGGTCGTCCTCTCCGACGAGGCCGC
Source organism: Acidimicrobiia bacterium (assembly GCA_036277635.1). Lineage (GTDB taxonomy): Bacteria > Actinomycetota > Acidimicrobiia > IMCC26256 > PALSA-610 > DASUMP01. Next base: position 21,170 of record DASUMP010000051.1, read on the forward strand.
GCTCGCGCAGCAGCTCGACCGCCCGGGCACTCGCGTAGTGGTACGAACGCAGCATCCCGGCCACGTCACGCAACGGCGACGCGCGCAGCCGGCGTTCGCCGATCGGGCGTGCGGGTTCGCCCTCGAAGTCGAGCACGACGAAGTCGCGACCGGTCCACAGGACCTGACCGAGGTGGTAGTCGCCGTGGATGCGGATGCGCGCGCCGCGGAACGGCCGCTCCCGCCACGCGGTCGCTCGGTGCAGCAGCGCGCCTTCGGCGGCCACGACGGCTGCCGCGTCGTCGTGCACGACCTCGGGGAGCTGACCGGCGCGGCGCAGGATCTGGACCGTGCGACGGATCTCGTTGCGCAGCGACTGGTACAGCGAGCGTCGGATCAGCGTGGTGAACGGTTCGGCGCCGAACCCGGTCCGTTCGATCGTCGCGAGTGTCCGGTGCATCGACGCGGTGATCTCGCCGAGTCGATGCGCGTCGCCGAGGCTGCCGCCGGCACGCTGCACGAGCTCGCCCGGCGCCGTGCGCCGCCGCAAGGTCGCGTCGAGCGCGTCGTGGCTCCGTGGCGGCCCGAGTCGTTCGGCGAGCACCTCTTCGAGGAGTCGGCCGAGGCGGTCGAGCGTGACGCTGAAGGCGTCGCCTTCGTGGTGCACCAGCTCCGTGAAGACGCCGAGGGTGAGCTCGGGTCGCCGACCACGGCGCAGCGACGAGAAGCCGATGAGCCGCGGCGAGTGCTCGAATCCCGCCTCCGACAGTGCTTGGCTGATCTCGACGTCGGGGTTGAGGCCCGGTTCGAGCCGCCGGAACAGCTTCGCGAACGCGAGCTCGCCGACCACCCCGCCGCTGTTGGACTGGTCGGCGCGCAGCACGCGCGCCGTGGCGCCGGCGCGCAGCGCCCTCGCGAGGACCGGCGCGGCGTGCGCGACGAGTCCGTGCTCCGACGGTGGACGGCGCCGCCCGGCGAGCTCGCGCAGCGCGCGGGTGAACGTCTCGGCGTCGGCGGTCGCGTCGACGACGACCCGGGCCTCGTCGTCGACGCGGGTCGCGACGAGGGCATCGGGGTTCAGCAGCGTGATGTCGTGCGCGTGCGCACCATCGACCTCGACCAGCGGCAGGAAGTAGCGATCGGGATCTCCGTCGACGTAGCTGACCAGCGCGACCACGAACGCGCCAGCGCCCGGTCCCGCGAACGGCACCACCTCTTCGAGCTCGACGGCGGTGATCGCACGGTTCTTGCCCGCGTACCAGCGTTGTGACGGGAGGAACGCCGCGACTGCCTGTTGGAGCTCGCGTCGGGCCCGGATGTCGCGGGTGCGGTGCCAGTCGGCGGCGACACGCGGCCGCGCCACGCTCGGCTCCTCCGGTGATGTCGTGGGCCGGTCGCGCACGAGGCGTAACCAGTACACGCCGTACGGGGCGATCGTGAGGTAGTACGGGAGGAGGCCGATCGCCGCGAACGGGGTGCTCCCGAACAGCTCCACCGGATGCGCGCCCGCGAACGACGACAGGTCGAGCTCGACGGGTTGCGCGTGTCGCGACAGGTTGGCCACGACGAGCAATGGGTCTTCGTCGTCGAGGGTGCGAAGAAACGCGAGCACCTTGTGGTTCTCGGAGTCGACGAGCTGGAGGTCACCGTGGGAGAGCTGCGGGTGCCGCCGCCGCAGCGCGATCAGTCGGCGGGTCCACCACAACAACGAGGCGGTCGACTGTTCTTGCGCCTCCACGTTGACCGTGGCGTAGTGGTAGCCGGCTTCGGTGATGAGTGGCAGGAAGAGCTGGTGCGGGCTCGCGCGTGAGAAGCCCGCGTTGCGATCCGGACTCCATTGCATCGGCGTGCGCACGGAGTCGCGGTCGCCGAGGTAGACGTTGTCGCCCATCCCGATCTCGTCGCCGTAGTAGATGATCGGTGTGCCCGGCATCGAGAACAGCAACGTGTTGAGGAGCTCGATGCGTCGGCGATCGTTGTCGAGCAGCGGCGCGAGTCGACGCCGGATGCCGAGGTTCACCCGCATGCGGGGGTCGGCCGCGTAGGCGCGGTACATGAGGTCGCGCTCTTCGTCGGTGACCATCTCGAGCGTCAGTTCGTCGTGGTTGCGCAAGAAGATCGCCCACTGAGCCGTGGTCGGGATCGGCGGCGTCTGCTCGAGGATGTCGACGACGGGGAAGCGGTCCTCGCGTTGCACGCCCATGTAGAGGCGTGGCATGAGCGGGAAGTGGAACGCCATGTGGCACTCGTCGCCCGGTTCCTCACCGAAGTACGCGACGGCGTCTTCGGGCCACTGGTTCGCTTCGGCGAGCAGCATGCGATCGCCGTAGCGACGGTCGACGTGCGCGCGCACGTCGCGCAGGAACGCGTGCGTCTGCGGGAGGTTCTCGCAGTTGGTGCCTTCGGCTTCGTAGAGGTACGGGATCGCGTCGAGCCGGAGACCGTCGACGCCCATGTCGAGCCAGAAGTCGACGATGTCGAGCATCTCCCGGCGGACGAGCGGGTTCTCGAAGTTCAGGTCGGGCTGGTGGGAGTAGAAGCGGTGCCAGAAGTACGCGCCGGCGACGGGATCCCACGTCCAGTTCGACGTCTCGAAGTCCTGGAAGATGATGCGGGCCTCGGCGTACCGATCAGGCGTGTCGCTCCACACGTAGAAGTCGCGCTCGGACGACCCGGCCGGCGCGCGGCGCGCCCGCTGGAACCACGGGTGCTGGTCTGACGTGTGGTTCATCACCACTTCGGTGATGACGCGCAGGTCGCGCCGGTGCGCTTCGCGCAGGAACCGCTTGAACGCGCGGAGATCGCCGTAGATGGGGTTGACGTTGCGGTAGTCGGCGATGTCGTAGCCGTCGTCGCGCAACGGCGACGGATAGAACGGCAGCAGCCAGATCGCGGTGACGCCGAGGTCGCGGATGTAGTCGAGCCGCGAGGTCAGCCCGGCGAAGTCGCCGATGCCGTCGTCGACCCCGTCTTGGAACGCGCGGACGTGCACTTGATAGAGGACGGCGTCCTTGTACCAGTCGGCGTTCACCGTCGGCGCTCGATCTCGACGCTGAACACGTGGGCGGGCCACCTCGTCTCCGAGGCGGGATCGAGGCGGACGTAGTTGCGACGACCGCGCCACCGCCACGACTCGCCGCCGAGCAGGTCGTGCACGACGTAGTCGTCCGACTCACGCACGCCGAGCACCGCGAGATCGAGGTCGACGGTTGCTTCCTGCGTGCGGTCGGGATCCACGTTCACGACGCAGAGGATGCGGTCGGGACCCGCCGTCTTCGAGTACGCCAGCAGGTGCGGGTTGTCGACCGGGTGGAAGTGCAACGATCGGTTGCGCCGCAGCGCCCGGTGGTCGCGGCGGATGTGGTTCAGTCGCTGCACGAGCGGCGCGAGTGACTCCGCGCGCGTGAGATCCCACGTGCGGAGCTGGTACTTCTCGTTGTCGAGGTACTCGTCGGCGCCGGGGCGCGCGGTCGACTCCATGAGCTCGAACGCAGGGCCGTAGATGCCCCAGCTCGCCGACAAGGTGGCGGCGAGGACCGCGCGCGTCGCGAACGCGTTCTTGCTGCCACCCGTGAGCGGCGGAACGAGGATGTCGGGCGTGTTCGGCCAGAAGCTCGGACGGAAGAACCACGAGACCGGTGGCGTCGTGAGCTCCTGCAAGTAGGCCCGCAGCTCGCTCGCCGACGTCCGCCACGTGAAGTACGTGTACGACAGGTCGAAGCCGCCCTTCGCGAGCCGGTACATCACCTTCGGTCGGGTGAACGCCTCGGAGAGGAAGATCACGTCGGGATCGCGGCTGCGCACGTCGGCGATCAACCAGTCCCAGAACGGCAGCGACTTCGTGTGCGGGTTGTCCACCCGGAAGATCCGGACGCCTTCGTCGATCCAGTGCTGCACGACGCCGCGCAGCTCGGTCCACAACGACTCCCAGCTCGCGGTGCCGAAGTCGAGCGGGTAGATGTCCTCGTACTTCTTGGGCGGGTTCTCGGCGTACTGGATCGTGCCATCGGGGCGAGCGCGGAACCACTCGGGGTGCTCGGCGACCCAGGGATGGTCGGGGGAGCACTGGAACGCGAGGTCGAGCGCGAGCTCGAGGCCGAGCTCGGCGGCGCGGTCGCGCAGGAACCGGAAGTCGTCGACGGTGCCGAGATCGGGGTGGATCGCGGTGTGGCCACCCTCGGCTGCGCCGATCGCCCACGGACTGCCCACGTCGGTCGGGGTCGCCGCCGTCGCGTTGTTGCGACCCTTGCGGTGGGTGCGGCCGATGGGGTGGATCGGCGGCAGGTACAGCACGTCGAAGCCGAGGCCGGCGACGTAGGGAAGGTGTTCGGCGACGTCGCGGAACGTCCCGTGACGGTCCGGCGGACCCCACGACCGCGGGAACAGCTCGTACCACGCGCTGCACTCGGCTCGCTCGCGATCGACGTCGAGGTGGCGCACGCGATCGAGGCGGGTCGCGGTGCCGGTCCGTGCGTGGTGCCACATCAGATGGTCGACACGCTCGTCGCCGAGGACCGCGGGGAGCGCGCTCGCCGGGTCGGTGCCGCGCAGCCGGTCGGCGAGCGTCGCGAGGTGCTCGGCGTCGGCGGCGGCGGGACCGGCGCGGTCAGCCGCGTCGGCGAGGAGCTGCGCGCCGATCGCGAGGTCGACGGGCTCGAGCACGCCCGCGTCCGCCTTGACCTCTGCGTCGTGGCGCCACGTCGTCCACGCGTCGATCCAGGCGACGATGTCGAGCTCCCAGAGGCCGGTGCGGTCGGGGCGGATCGTGGCGAGCCACCGATCGTTGCCGGCGTGGCGCATGGGGAGCTGGCGCCAGTCGCCCCCCGCCGGTCGCACCGCCACGGCGGCGGCGACCGACTCGTGCCCGTCGGCGAACACGTCCGCGCCGACGGTGAGCTCCTCGCCGACGAGGCACTTCACCGGGTACCGGCCGCCGTCGACCGACGGGGTGACCTGTTCGACGACGACCCGCGGCGGTGCCGCGCCCGAGTCGGACGGAGATGTCGTGACCGGCACCGCGGACACCGTACCCGTGGTGTCCCACGGTTCCGCCGGTCGGCGCGTGACGATGTTGTGAACCGGTCGATGTACCGTCCGATCCCGGCAGCGCTCCGAAGACCGACTGTCGGCGAACGTTCGTGAGGAGTCACGGTGGTCAGTCCCGCGCACAGCGATGCGAACGCCGTCCGCCGGGTGGGTCTGCTCGCGGCGCTCGTCGAAGGCGACACCCGCACGGCCTACGGCCTCGCTCGCGACGCGCTCGACGACGGCGTCGCCTTCGACGCGATCGTCGAGCAGCTCCTCGCGCCCGTCCACGCCGAGCTCGGCCGGCGCTGGGCCCGCGGCGAGCTCACCGTCGCCGACGAGCACGCGGCGAGCGCGGCAGCCGCCGAGGTGTTGACGTTGCTCGCCGGGGCCCTCGAACCCGGCGACGGACCCGCAGTGGTCGTCATGTGTCCCGACGGCGAGCACCACGCGCTCGGCGCGCACGCGGTCGCCGCCCACCTGCGGCTCGAAGGCGCGCGGGCCACGTTCCTCGGCGCGTCGCTTCCCGCCGTCGACCTGGCCGACTACGTCGAGTACCACGACGTCGACGCCGTGGTGCTCAGCGCGTCGATGGCGTCGTCGTTGCCCGCCGCGGCCGACGTGATCGCGGTGGCCCACGCGCACGGGATCCCCGTCGTGGTGGGTGGGAGAGCGTTCGACGTCGATGAGCGGCGCGCCCGGACCATCGGCGCCGACGCGCACGCGGTGACGCTGCGCGACGTGTCCGACACGATCGAACGATGGCAGCACGCGCGGCCGGAGATCGTCCAACCCGACGAGGCCACCTCTGACGAGACCTCGTCGGAGCGTCGTGCGCTCCGCGCGAACCAGCACGCGATCGTCGACGCCGCGTTGCGCGGCGCCGAGGTCGGTGGCGACGCGGCCGCTCGACTGGCACCGGAGGTCGTGCGCATCGTCGACGTGCTCGACGCCGCGCTCCTCGTCGACGACGCCGACCTCGTCGTGACGCACGTCGCCTGGCTGCGCGAGCGCTCGCTCGTCGCCGGCGACGACGACAGGCTCGTCGACCGGCTGCTCGACGCGCTCGCGGGTGCGTGCGGGCCGGAGCTCGGGCGCACCCGAACCCTGTGCGAGACCGCGCGCGACGCGCGTTAGCCGTCGGGCGAGCTCGCAGCGGCTGTCGGCGGCGCGATCTGGCAGCGCGCGCACCAGTACGTGGTCCGGGCCTGCTCTCCCTGCCGGCGGCTGCGGATCCGGCCGCCACACCGTGGACACGCACGATTCGTCTTCCCGTAGACCGCGAGTGCGCCGCGGTAGGTGGTGCGCGGCCCCGATCCGAGGTTGGCGCGCAGCTGCTGGTGTGCCGTGGCGATCAGCACTCGACGAGTGTCGAGGTCGAGTGCATCGAGCGGAGTGAACGGGTCGATGCGACACGCCCAGCAGACCTCCGACTTGAACACGTTGCCCACTCCGGCGGCCATCCGTTGATCGAGCAACGCGACCCCGAGCTCGGTGTCGGGGGCGAGCGTCGCGAGTCGGCGCAGCACTTCGTCGAGGTCGGCGTTTGCGTCGCAGAGGTCGGGTCCGAGGGTCGCGAGCTGCCGAGCCGCGCGCGACGCCGGCACCGCGCGGGCGCGCCCGCCGCGGCGGAGCTCCACCGTGGGTGCCGAGAAGCAGACCGCGGTGGTGCCGTCGGCGAGCGCGAGCACGGCGTGCGCTGCGTGCGCAGGCTTGCGCCACCGGGCGCCCGGCGCGTGCACGTGCCACGACCCGTGCATGCCGAGGTGGGTGTGGAGCGTGCTCCCGTCGGCGAAGTGCACCAGGAGGTGCTTGCCGCGCGACTCCACTCCGTCGATCCGCGTGCCGGCCGCCGGGAGGTGACCGTCGTGGCGGCCGCGCCGCAGTTCGAGGCGCGCGAGCTCGCGCCCTTCGAGCACGGTGCGCAACCTGGTCGCGGCTCGGTGGATCGTGTCGCCTTCGGGCATCGGTGGTCGCGGCGCTACGGCTTGAGGGTGAGGCCCTTGTAGCCGTCGACGAAGCCGTGCGCACGTAGGCGGTCGGCGAGTGGCGACTGGCGGGCGGGCTGGTCGTCGATACGTTCGAGCGCGAGCTTCGGGATGCGCCCTTCCTTGTGCGCGGTGACGAGCGCCTCCACCCAATCGACGCCCTCGGGCTCGGCGAACGGGAACGTGAGGAGCGAGCGTCCGGCGCGGTCGACGAGCGCAGCGAGGTTCCCATCGACGAGCACCGCGAGCGCGCCGGCCGCGCGTGCCGGTCGTCCGGGGTGCTCGGGCCACGCGAGCGCGGCGCCGTAAGGCTGCGCGGGGTCGGTGGCTGCGAGCACCAGCGCACGCGGCTCGTCACGTGACGGCTCCCGGTGGGAGCGCAGCCGGTCGACGGCGCCGGGCGACGCGAACTGCGCGGCGCCCAGCCCGGCGACGAACCAGCCCCGACGCGCGCGGCCTGCCTCTTCGAGCGCCCGCAGCACCGGGTACACGCCGGCGTACCCGCCGGGCACTCCCTCCGCCCGGACCGCTTCCCGCGTCACGACGCCGTGGCGTTCGAGCAGCTGGCGCGCGAGCGCGTGCGCGGTCTCGGTGGAGGTCGCCGCCGGTTCGAGCAACGGTGCGACCAGCGACCACCGCCCGGCCGCGGCGGGTGGACCGAGGCGGGTGAGGCGACCGACGCGAGGACGGGCGCGGGGGTCGCGACGGGCGGTGCGGCGGGCGGCCCGCCCGGCGCGCAGCGGCGCGAGCGTGTCGTTCGTGACCTCGCCCGCCCACACGAGGTCGTACAGCGCGGCGAGCAGCGTGGTGTCGTCCGGCCCGCCCGGCGCGGTGTCGGCCGCGGCCGCGGCGGCGAGCAGGTCGGGCCAGAACGACGCGCCCGCGCGACCCAGATGGGCGCGGATCGCGTCGTGCAACGGCCCATCGGGCGCGTCGAGCGGCGTCGTCGCCGGGGCCAGCACGCCGACGTGATCGCGGAAGTAGAGCCGCACCCGCCCGTCGTCGGCGCCCAGCGGACCGGCGCCGATCCACACCAGCTCGCCGGCGGCGCACAGCTCGTCGAGCATCGTCGGCCGGTAGCCGTCGACGCGGGACGGGAGCACGTCGCGCTCGAGCACCGAGACCGCGATCGCCGCACCCTGCAGCTGTTCGAGCGTCTCGACGAGCGCGTCGGTGCCGCGCCGGGCGCGCCCGATCCCGTGCCACGCCGGGAGGAAGCGCGCGAACGTGTCGCCGTCGACCGGTTCGACCTCCCGGCGCAGTGCGGCGAGCGATCGGCGCCGCAGCGTCTGCAGCACGCGCGCGTCGCACCACTCGCGCGCGAGTCCGTCGGGTCGGAACTCGCCGTGCAGCACGCGGCCGTCGACCTCGAGGCGGGCGAGCGCGTCGGCAACCCGTTCGGGCGTCGCGCCGAGGCGGCCCGTCACCTCGTCGATCGTGAACGGTCCGTGCGTCCGCGCGTAGCGAGCCACCAGCGCGTCGAGCGCCAGCACGACGGGTTCGGTGAACACGGTGGGCAGACCGGGCGGGATCGCCACGCCGAGCGCGTCGCGCAGCGTGCCCGCGTCTTCGGCGGCCGCGATCCGGTCGTGGCCCGCGACCCGTACCCGGATCGCGCGGCGTTCGGCGACCAGCGTCGCGATCCAGTCGGTCGGGTCGGCCGCCGCGCGCGCCACGATCTCGTCGACCGCGAGGTCGCCGAGGTCGCGCAGCAGATCGTGGAGGTCGTCGGCGTGGCGGGCGTGGCGTTCGGGGACGAGCCGTTGCAGCTCGAGCTCCAGCTGCGCGAGCGCAGCGGGGTCGAGCAGCTCGCGCAGCTCGTCGGCGCCGAGCAGCTCGCGCAGCAGGTCGCGGTCGAGCGCGAGCGCGGCGGCGCGCCGTTCGGCGAGCGGCGCGTCGCCTTCGTACATGTAGACCGCGATCCAGCCGAACAGCAGCGACTGCGCGAACGGCGACGCCCGCCGCGTCTCCACGCTCACCGTGTGCACCTTGCGCGACCGGACGTCGGTGAGCACCTCGCGCAGCGCCGGCAGGTCGAACACGTCGCGGAGGCACTCGCGCGTGGTCTCGAGCAGCATGGGGAAGGCCGGGTATCCCGACGCGACCTCGAGCAGGTCGGCGGCGCGCTGGCGTTGCTGCCACAGCGGCGTGCGCTCGCCGGGCCGGCGGCGGGGGAGCAAGAGCGCGCGCGCCGCGTTCTCGCGGAACCGCGACGCGAACAGCGACGTGGCCGGAAGGCGCGAGACGACGAGGTCTTCGACCTCGTCGGGCGCGGGCACGAGCACGTCGGTGGGCACCTCCTCCATCGCCTCGGGTAGGCGCAGGATGATGCCGTCGTCGCTCCACAGGACCTGGACCGGCAGCTCGAGCCGTTCGAGCCGCTCTTCGATCGCGAGCGCCCACGGCGCGTGGACGCGTGATCCGAACGGGGTGAGCACGCACACGCGCCAGTCGCCGATCTCGTCGGGGAAGCGCTCGACGACGATCGTGCGGTCGTCGGGGACCGCGCCGGTCACTTCGGCTTGCTCGTCGAGGTACGCCCGCAGGTTCGTGGCGGCGAGGGCGTCGAGCCCGTACTCGTCGCGCAGCCGGGTCTCGGCGCGCTCGCCGGGGAGCTCGCGCAGCTCGCGCACCATGGCGCCGATCGCCCGTCCGAGCTCGAGCGGCCGGCCCGGCTTGTCGCCCTTCCAGAACGGCATCTTCCCGGGCTCGCCGGGCGCGGGAGTGACCGTCACGCGGTCGTGACCGATCTCCTCGATGCGCCACGTGGACGCGCCGAGCACGAACGTCTCGCCCGGTCGGCTCTCGTAGACCATCTCCTCGTCGAGCTCGCCGACGCGCGCGCCGTCGGGGAGGAACACGCCGAACAAGCCCCGGTCGGGGATCGTCCCGCCGCTCTGCACCGCGACGCGCTGCGCGCCCTCGCGCGCCCGCACCCGTCCCTGGACGCGGTCCCACACGATGCGCGGCTTCAACCCCGAGAACCGATCCGACGGGTAGCGCCCCGACAGCAGGTCGAGCACCGAGGTGAACACGTCGTCGGAGAGCTCTGCGAAGCACGCGCACCGGCGCACCATCGCCGCCAGCTCCTCGACGTCGTACTCGTCCATCGCGCACGCGGCGACGATCTGCTGCGCGAGCACGTCGAGCGGGTTGCGCGGGTAGCGCATCTCCTCGACAAGACCGTCGCGCATGCGGCGCGCGACCGCGGCCGCTTCCACGAGGTCGCCGCGGTACTTGGGGAACAGCTTGCCGACGCTCGGCTCGCCCACGTTGTGCCCGGCGCGGCCGACGCGCTGCATCCCGCGCGCGACCGAACCTGGTGACTCGACCAGCACCACGAGGTCGACGGTGCCCATGTCGATGCCGAGCTCCAGCGAGCTCGTGGCAACGAGCGCGCGCAGCCGCCCCGCCTTGAGGTCGCTCTCGATCTGGAGTCGCTGCTCGCGTGCGAGCGACCCGTGGTGCGCGCGCACGAGCTCCTCGCCCGCGAGGTCGTTGAGGCGCGCCGCCAGCCGTTCGGCGAGCCGGCGCGCGTTGCAGAAGACGATCGTGGTGCGGTGCTCGCGGATCAGGTCGAGGATGCGCGGGTGCACGTGTGGCCAGATGGAGGTGCGCGGCTCCGACGCGTTGCCCGCCTCGTCGTAGGTGAGCGCGGCGGCCGGCGACATCGCCGGATCCGCCATGTCCTCCACCGGCACGATCACTTCCACGTCGAGCTGCTTGCGCGCCCCCGCGTCGACGATCGTGACCGGACGCGCACCATCTGTCGTCTGCCCGCCGAGGAACCGCGCGATCTCGTCGAGCGGACGCTGTGTGGCCGACAACCCGATGCGCTGCGGCGGCCGCTCGCAGATCGCCTCGAGACGTTCCAACGAGAGTGCGAGGTGCGCGCCGCGCTTCGTCGGTGCGAGCGCGTGGATCTCGTCGATGATCACCGTCTCGACCGAACGCAGCACCTCGCGCGCTCGCGACGTGAGCATGAGGTAGAGCGACTCGGGGGTGGTGATGAGGATGTCGGGTGGCGTGCGCACGAGCGCAGCCCGGTCCTTGCTCTCGGTGTCGCCGGTGCGCATCGCGACCGTGGGTTCGTGGAACGGCACGCCGAGGCGTTCGGCGGCGAGCGCCGATCCCGCGAGCGGCGAGCGCAGGTTCTTCTCGACGTCGACCGCGAGGGCGCGCAGCGGCGACACGTAGAGCACCCGGCACCGCTGTTGCTTGTCGGGCACCGGCGCCGAGCCGAGCCGGTCGATGGCCCAGAGGAACGCAGCCAGCGTCTTGCCCGACCCCGTCGGCGCCAGGATCAGCGTGTGCTCACCGGCCGCGATCGCGGGCCATCCCAGCGTCTGGGGGTCGGTCGGGGCGGGGAAGCTGGACTCGAACCAGGCCCGCACCGCCGGCGAGAAGCGGTCGAGCACCACGCCGCCGAGGGTACCGCCGCCCTACGACACCCACCCCTGCGGCCGAACAGAGGACACGAAGTGACGACACGCGTCATCTCGTGTCCCTTGCTCGGGGATGCCCCGAGCAGAGGACACGAAGTGACGACGCGTGTCACCTGATGTCCCTTGCTCGGGGGGTCAGGCGCGAGCGACGCGGGACTCGGGGCAGATCGGGAGCCAGCCGGGCGCGACCGAGGCTTCGTCGGTGGCGACGTTGTTCTTGACGAGCGCGAGCACCGAGCCCGTCGCGCTCGGCTCGACCACACCGTTCCAGCCGCGGCTCGGCTGGCCGGGATACTGCTGCACGATCGGAGCGTCTCGGTCGTCACGCACGACGGCACCCTGCGCCCGGAGCACCGCGACGACGTCGGCGACAGAAGCGGCGGTGTCGACCCGCACGGAGAGGTGCCACGGGTCGCTCGCGGAGACGCGCTCGTAGTGACACGCGCGGATCACCTCGGTCGCGACCCCGGCATCGGCGAGCGGCTGGAGGAATCCGTTCTGGAGCTGCCCTTCGGCGGTCTCGACGGTGTTCGAACCCTGGCGCGGCACCATCAGCGCGCCACCCGCCAACGCGACCAACGCGACGAGGGCGACGACCCGGACCCGCATCGACCGGCGCGAAGTGAGCGGCTCCTCGATCTCCGTCTCCACGGTCACATTGTGTCGGACCCGCCGACGACTTGCCGGTCGACCCGGCCGCGCGTGGCAGGCTGATCGGCGTGGGGCGCGCCGGAATCAAGCGGAGGAAGCCCAAGCGGGCGGAAGGGCGGTGCGGCGCGGAGCTGGGGCCGGACGACACTGACGCTCGACGCCTCTTCGGTCAGTTCACGTGGGCCGCGTACACGCCCGCCGGGAACCTCGAACGTCACAGGTTCTTGTGGCGTCAGGTGCAGCGCAACGGCGTCACCGGCTGGCGCGCCGCAGTCACTGCTGTGCTGTGGCTCGGTGCCGTGGCGTTGCTCGCCGGAACCGTGATCAGCGTCGTGGTCTTGCTCGTGCACGTACTCGTCTGAGCGACCCACCAAAGGACGCTCAGGTACCGAATCGGTACTTCCTTGTCCTTTGCTCGGAGGGAGAGGCGTCAGTCGGGGGCAAGGATGTTGTTCGCCCAGGAGACGTCGGGGCGGGGGCGGCGGCGGGACGCGAGGTGGTCGGGGGCGTCGATCTCGAGACGG
>DASUMP010000052.1:0-6793 GCA_036277635.1 Acidimicrobiia bacterium
GGTGTCGACGAACGTGATGCGACCGTCGGGCGTCCACGCGAGCGGGCCGTCGTGGATCTCCGCGACGACACGGCGCGCGTCGGTGCCGTCGGGGCGCACGACCCACAGCGCTTCGGGTTCGCCCGTCGGGCGCCGTCGGAACGCGATCCACTCGCCGTCGGCCGACCACACCGGGCCGACGTCGCCGGGGCCGGCCGTGAGGACTCGTTCGTCGGTGCCGTCAGGCGCGAGGGTCAGGATCTGACTGTTGTCGCTCGCGTCTTCCCGCGCGACGACGAGTCGCGATCCGTCGGGCGACCACGCGGGATGGCGCACGCCGTTGCCCTTGCCGGCGTCGGTGGTCGTCGTCACCCGCCGCACGTCGGTGCCGTCGGCGCGCATCACGTAGATGTCGGTGACGCGCTTCACGCCGCGCAACGGGTTGTCGCGCTCGCTCTGGAACGCGATCCACTCGCCGTCGGTCGAAAACGAGGGCGAGCCGTCGTTCCAGCTCGGGTCGACGCTCAGCTGCGCGAGGTCGGTGCCGTCGAGGTCGATCGCGAAGATCGCCGAGCCTTCGGCGCCGCCTTCGAACGTGCGCACGAACGCGATCCGCGGTGTGGCGGGGATCGTGGTCGCCACCGGATCCGCCCTCGTCTCCACGAGCTGGTCGTCGCCGTCGAGCGCGAGGATGCCGGCACCGGCGGCGAGCACGAGCGCGACCGCGGGCGCGACCGTGAGCACGCGTCGGCGCCGACGCAGCGTGCGCCCGCGTGCCACGACGTCGCGGTGCAGCTCGTCCCACGACCGGCGCAGGACGACGTCGTCGTCGCGCCCGTCACGCGCGGTCACGATCCACCCCCCAAGAGCTCGGGCGTGAGCTCGACCCGCAGCTTCTCCTTGGCGCGACGCAGATGCGTCTTGACCGTTCCCAGGCTGAGGCCGAGACGTTCGGCGACCTCCGGCTCACTGAGCCCGGCGAGGTGACGCAACACGATGACCTCGCGTTGGCGCGCGGGCAGCGCGCGCAGCGCGGCGACCAGCGCCAGCCGCGTCGCGGTCTGGTCATCGGTCGGTCCCGACGCGGGAGCGTCGAACACCGCGGTGCGGCGACGCGTGGCGTTGAGCGCGAGGTTCGTCGCGACGCGCAGCACCCAGGCGTCGCGATACGGCAGCGCACTGATCCGCGTCCAGTGGGCGTACGCGCGGCTGAGGGCCTCGGCCGCGATGTCTTCGGCCGCACTCGAGTCACCCAGGATCCGGCGGGCGACCCGGTACGCCTGGACGAACAGCTCACGGAACGCCTCGTCGAAGGTGTCGTCGGCGTCGCCGTGCTGCTTCCTGCGTGCCATGCCCCGCTCGCGGACGGAGGGGTCTCCCCCTCGACGGCCGGCACCATTGTGCCGCGTCCGGTGCGGAGGCGCGCGCGTTCGCGGGGCATACGACCCCTACAACCGCCGAAGCCCCCGAATGGATGACGCGGGCACCACTCCCCCGCGCTCCCCGGCGAGACTGTCGGCGTGGCCTCCGACGTCAGCAGCCTCCGCCGCATCATCATCCCGATGGCGCTCATCGGCTTCACCGCCATGGCCGCGCTCGGCAGCTGGCTCCTCGTCCGCAGCGTCGACGACGCGATCTACGCCCGCTCCGAGTGGGCCGCCGACGTGGAAGCCGACCCCGGCTTCTCCCATCGCCCCGCCGGTACCACCGACGTCGGCCCGCCCGAGCTGCGCGACTGCGACTCCCTCGACGCCGGTGAGGTCAACCCGATGCTGCGCCGCACGATCCGCGCCGCCGACCCCGACGCCGCGATCACCAGCTTCGCAACCGAACTCGAGGCCGCCGGCTGGACCGACCAACAGCTCGACGACCCCTCCGTCGCCGCCTTCGAGCGCGAGTTCGGACCGAGCGACGACGTGCACCGCACGTTCGTGCGCGTGCGTCCGGGCGAGTCCACCACCGAGGTGCTCGTCGAAGCCATCGACATCGACGAGACCTGCTCGACGTCAGACTGAGCGAGGCTGGCCGCCTCAGGCTGGCGCGTCGAAGCAATGCGCGAGAGCATCTCGCGATGGTGATCGCCACCGTCGACATCGCGGACCTCGGCGTCGGGTCGACACTTCGCTCGATGCGCCAGCGACCGCCGAGCGCGGCCGTCCCCGGATTGCGATGGCTCGACACCGCAGTCGCAGTACCGCTCGCGAGCACGCGACCTCCGACGTTTCGGCGCGCGGCGATGATCGCGTTCTGGGACGACGAAGCCGCCGCGGCCGCCTTCATGCGCGACCATCCGCTCGGACAGCGCTTCGCGGCGAGCGGCTTCCACGCCGTCGTCCGGCCGGTACGCGCGTTCGGCACGTGGCCCGGTCTGCCCGACGACATACCCAGAGCGCGCGCGACCAGTCACGAGGGTCCCGTGCTCGTCACGACGCTCGGGAAGCTCCGGATGAGCCACGTCGTGCGGTTCATGCGCGCGAGCCGTCCCGCCGAGCGAGCCGCGCTGGCCGCCGACGGGTTCGTGTGGGGAACTGCGGCGACACGACCTGCGGGGCGTCGCCCGCCGCTCATGGCCACGATCTCGCTGTGGGAGAGCGCTGACGCCGCGGCCGCCTACGCGTACTCGGACCCGACGGCTGGCCACCCGCGTGCGCTGACGGAGCAGCGCCGCAAAGACTTCCATCACGAATCAGCGTTCATCCGCCACGCCCCGCTCACGATGACAGGCTCGGTTCGAGGAATGCCCTCGATCACCGCGTGACGCGACGCGTGACGCCACCGCGAGCCTCGAAGGAGCACGTCGAACTCAACCTTGCGGGTACTGCGGGCAGGTGCGCTGCAACGCGCCGGCCGTGGGGAGGTAGCGGCTCCACTCCTCCTCGGTGAGGTTGCGCCCCGCGAGGCTGCAGGCAGCCTCTCGGACACGTGCGGGCGCGAGGTCCCATTGGGCGCGGGCGGCGCCGCTGCCCGCGAACGCCGAGACGTTGGAGTCGCTCCCGCTGAAGGCCGCCAGGGTCGGCCCCGGCATCTCCGGACCGAGCGTGCGCCCGGCGTCGAGGTCGACGAGTCGCCATCCTGCAGTGCTGGTGAGGACCACCTCCCCGCCGGCCGGCGCCGGCGATATGTAGTAGGCGATCGTGCTGCGCACCTCGAGCGGTGGCCCGAAGGGACGGAACGTCTGGGCGTCGTAGCGGCGGAGCATGTTCCCCGCCAAGACGACGAGCCGACCGTCCGCATCGACAGCGATCGCCGCAGCACCCGGGAACCTCGTGCGGAGGCGGGGTCGGCCGTCGAGGTCGGTGAGCTCGACGACGTCCGGGGTGCCGCCCGACGGGCCGCTGACCCAGAGGACCTCGGAGTCGTCCCGGTAGACGAGCGACAGCGCGACGAGGAGGTTGGGGACGGCGTGGGTGGATCGGAGCTGCTTGCTCTCGACGTCGTAGAGCGCGACCGACGTCACCCCGGCCAACTCGGCCTGCGGGTAATTGCCGATCGCGATCTGGCGGCCGTCCGGCCGCCACGTGCACCCAGCGGGCGTGCCGAGGGCGGCGGCGACGCCAGGCGCGCGGCTGAGCTCCCGGAACGGCGCGGTGCCTGATCGAATCACGACGTCACCGGTGCCGAGCGCGATCGTTGCGATCCGTCCACTGCCGCGATCGACGCAGGCGGCCGGATTCAGCTTTCGGGCCACGCGCTGCACCGCCGCGGGGAGCGACGCCACATCAGGGGTGACCGGAAGGCGAGGTCCCAACGGCCGACGATCGGCGTCGAGGACGGTGACCGCGGTGTCGGGCCCGAGCGTCGAGAACCCGAGGAGGCGGTCGGGGTCGCCGGTGGGACCGACGCCGAAGTCGAACTCGTCCGCGTCGGGGCTGGCGAGCGAAGCGGTGCCGGTCAGGTCCCAGCGGCTCACCGGTCCGGCGCCCACCGTGGCGAGCAGCACCTGGTTGGGGTCGAGGAACCGGATCGGTCCCTGCTGGGTCCCGGTGTGCACGACCGCGATCCCCGGCGGCGGCGCCATCGTCGCCGCGTCGAACGCCTGGAACCCGGCGTTGCCGTTCACGCCGAGACGCGTGTACGTGGCGTCGTAGGCGAGGTCCGCCGAACCGACCGGACTGAGGCCTTGGTCGACGACGTGCTCGACGGGCGCGGCCTCGTCGAGGTCGTACCAGGAGATGTCGCCTGGTGCGCCGCCGATCCTCCGGCTGACGACGACGCGCCGTCGGGCCCAGTCGAGCACGATGTCGTAGGCGCTGGGAACCGTGAACGCGTGGAGCAGCGCGCCGGTTGCGACGTCGTTGACGGTCAGATCGCTCCGTTCGGTCCCCTCGGCGGTCGGTTGGCTCGCGACGGCCGCGATCACACTGCCGTCCGCACTGACGTCGACCCTGCCGGGCGTGACCCGCACACCTGCGGGCGCAGGGGCACGCACCCAGGTGTCGCCCGCCCGGGTGTACACCGCGTACTCGACGCGCCCGGGAGTCTCGGGGTGCGCGGCGCCCCAGACCGCCAGGGTGCGACCGTCGAAGCCGAGCTTGAACGCTCCGTCGCGGATGCCGGTCGCGAGCGGTGTTTTTCCGATCGGCGCGAGCGTCCGGCCCGAGTAGGTCCACAGCTGGCCGTCGGCGTCGAGCACTCCGAGGACCGTGGTGTCCAAGCTGGCCGCCCCCCACTGGATCTTGGTCGGAAGGGGTGACGTCGCGGGCCAGGGGACCGAGCGACCGGTGCGCCAGTCGTACACGTCCAGCCGCGTGGGGTCCGGACTGACCACGACCCGATGGTCGGAGATCGGCGCGAGGACGCCGGTCGCGCTGCTGAACGTCTGCTGGATACGGGGCTCGGCCATCACGACGTTCAACATCGCGTCGCGTGTGTCGGCGTTCGGTGCCTGGCGGTCGGCCTCGACGGCAAGGAGCGCCGCGAGCTGTCGATCGGTCGGCAGGATCGACTGCGACTGGGTGATGAGCAGCTGCTGGCGCGCCGTCGCGGCGTTGGCCTCGGCACGCGCCGCGTTGTCCGCGGCACGCGCCGCGTTGTCGTTGGCCTTGGCGCGCTGCGTCACGGCGAACGCGCCGAAGACGAGCGCGAGCACGAGCACGATGGCGGTGGCAGTGAGGGTGCGCCGCAGTCGTCGGTTCTGGCGCGCCTGGAGGGCAGCACGTTGCTCGGCCTCGACGCGTTCGTGGTCCGCGAGCTCGTGGCTTGCGGCGAGGAACTCGCGTTCGGATTGCGCGAGCGGCATGCGGCGGGCGACGTCGGCGGCGGCGGCGAGGCGGGGTCCGCGGTAGAGCACGGAGTCGTCGCGTCCGGCTGCTTCCCAGTCGCCGGCGGTCTGGGTGATGAGGCGGCGCAGGCGGATCGTGTCGCGGTCGGCGTCGATCCACTCTCGGAGACGCGGCCACTCCCGCAGCAGTGCCTCGTGCGCGACCTCGACGGTCGGCTCGCGCGTGATCGGGTGGTGATCGGTGACCAGCAGCCGGTTGGCGCGGTACTGCTCGATCACGTCGGGTGGGACCCCGGTGAGCTCCTCGGTGGTAGCCCGGCGTCGGAGGTCGTCGTTGTCGTCGCCGGGTGTCACCAGCTGCGTGAAGAGGCTGCGAACGCCGGCCTGGCGGGCCGGATCCATCTCCGCGTACAGGTCCTCGGCGCGACGCGCCAGCGCGCCCCCGATCCCGCCCAGCTCCTCGTACGCCTTGGTGGTCACCGTCGCGTTGTCCCGACGGTCGTAGAGCTCGGTGAGGGTGAACTGCAGCAGCGGCAGAGCGCCGGGGCGGCTGATGACCTCACCGATCATCGTGGCGACGAGGCCGGGTTCGAAGCGCACGGCGGCGCGCTCGGCCGGACCGACGATCGCGTCCTGCAGCTCGGACGCGGACATCGGCGTCACTGCGAACGTCGCGTCGCTGACGACGCGCCCGAGGCCGGGGTGCTGGAGCGGGCGGTCGTAGAGGTCGGCCCGCAGCGTGACGACCACGCGCAGGGTCGCCTGGTCGGCCGTGGCGGCGTGCTCGAGCAGCTCGGCGAACCGGTCGCGCTCGGCGTGGGAGTCGACCAGAGTCCACAGCTCTTCGAACTGGTCGATGACGAGCACCAGCTGCTCGCCTTCCGCGAGATCCGCCGCGACGGCCACGAGCCCGCCCGGTGCTTGCAGCCGCTCGGCGATGGCGGACTCGTCCTCGACCGTGGCGACGCGCCGGAGTGCCGCCTCGAGCTCGGACATCGGCGCGGTCCCCGGCACCATCGAGACCACGAGCGCGCCGCGGCGGCGGAACTCGGGCACGACACCGGCGTGGACGAGCGAGCTCTTGCCCGACCCCGACGGACCGACGACCGCGACGAACGGCTCCGCCTCGACGGCGGCGACGAGCCGCCCGACGAGCTCGTCACGGCCGCAGTAGTCGGCGGCGTCGGCCTCGCGAAAGGCGCGCAGGCCCTTGTACGGGTTGGCCCCGACGGCAGGCATCGACACGACCGTCGAGGAGATCGTGCGCGCTTCCAAGCCTCCGGTCAGCCCACCGGTGGTGCGGATCGCGGCGGGCGCCCCCGTCAGCGCCAGGTGCCACGCCTGGGCGAACTCGGCGATGCTCGCGAACCGGTCGTCGGGGTGCGGCGCGGTGGCGCGTTGGAGCACCACGTCGATCGCCTCCGGCACAGCGACGACATCGCTGAGCAACGGCACGGTCGCAGTGAAGGTGGTGCGGGCCGAGTTGGCCGACGACCCGCGGTTCGTCCAGCGGTTCGAGGCCGAGGCGCAGCTGGTCGCGCGCATCGAGCACCCCCATGTGGTGCCGCTCTACGACTTCTGGCGGCGGCCCGG
>DASUMP010000053.1:0-40453 GCA_036277635.1 Acidimicrobiia bacterium
GCGTCGCGCACCGCCGCCGCGAACGGGCGCGGATCGGGTCCGTCGTCGCGCTCGGCCGCGGCGAGGAGGCGGTGCAGGAGGGCGGTGCCCTCCTCGAGGTCGGTGTCGTACCACTCGAGACCCGAGCGGTAGTGGTGGCGCAGCAGCGCGAGGCGGATCGCGCGCGGGTCGGCGGCCTTCACGAGATCGCTCACGAACACGAGGTTGCCGAGCGACTTCGACATCTTCTCGCCCTCGTAGTTGACCATCGCCGAGTGCATCCAATGGCTCGCGAACGGCTTCCCCGTGATGCTCTCGCTCTGTGCGATCTCGCACTCGTGGTGCGGGAAGATCAGATCGGTGCCTCCACCGTGGAGATCGAGCGTGTCGCCGTGCTCGTGCATCGCCATCGCGGAGCACTCGATGTGCCACCCGGGACGACCCACGCCGAAGGGCGCGCGCCAGGCCGGCTCATCGGCGAGCGACGGCTGCCACAGCACGAAGTCGAGCGGCGCGCGCCGGTGCGGGTCGTCGGGGTTGCCGCCGCGCGCACGCGCGAGCTTCACCATCTGCTCTTCGGCGTAGTGCGACAGCTGCCCGAAGCGCGGGAACGACGACACATCGAAGTACGCGGTGCCGTGCGTGAGGTACGCGTGCCCGCGTTCCAGGAGCTCGGCGACGAGCTCGATGATCCCGGGGATCGACTCGGTCGCTCGCGGCTCGGCCACCGGCGGGCGCGTCTCGAGCGCGGCCATGTCGGCCCGGAAACGCGCCATCTCCGACTCGGCCAGCTCGAGGTAGGGCACGCCCAGCTCGCGCGCCTTCGGGAGGATCGAGTCGTCGACGTCGGTGATGTTGCGCACCATCCGCACGTCGTGACCGAGGTCTTCGAGCCGGCGGATGAGGACGTCGTAGGTGAGGTACGTAGCGGCGTGACCGAGGTGGGTGGAGTCGTACGGCGTGATGCCGCACACGTACATCTTCACCGTGGAAGGCGGTTCGAACGGCACGACGGCGCGTCGTGCGGTGTCGTAGAGCCGCATCGCCATGCCCGGCACCCTAGACGGACGTCAACCGCAAGCTGGCACGCATCTTGTGCCGGACGTTCACGGTCAGGAGCACCGCCGCGAACGTCTCCATCCCGACCGCGTTGCGCAGCGAACCGCCGTCGAGCGGGCGCAGGTTCGGGATGCTGCTCGTGATGTCCATCAGGGTCTGCTTGGCCTCGTCCTCGTCGCCGAGCACGACCACGTCGCTCTCCATCGCGTGGTCGAGGGCCGCGAATTCGGCCGCCGGGACGAGGTGGAACGCGGTGACCACGCGAGAGCGCCACAGGAGCGACTGGATCTCGGCGGCCACCGAGCCGTGCGGGGGCAGGACCGCGTTGAACTCGTTGCCGTGCTTCGTGAGGTTGTTGGCCATCGACACGACGATCTTGCCCGGGAGGCGCTCGGCGTGCTCGTGGACGGTCGGGATCGCCGCTTCGGCCTGGACCGCGAGGATCACGACGGGCGCGTCGCACGCCCAGTCGTTGTCGCACGGGTGCAGCGACTGCACCCGCTCACCCCACTGCTCGCGCAGCTCGTCGACACCGGCCTGCGCCTTCTCGACCGCCCGCGACCCGAACAGCACCTCGTGCCCAACGCTCGCGAGCCGCGCCGCGAGCCCCCGCCCCGCCGGCCCCGTCGCTCCCAGTATCCCGATCCTCATCGCGAGACTCTTGCACACCCCTCACCCACCCCACCCACCCCGCCCCCACCCCGAGCAAAGGACAACGAAGTACCGAATCGGTACCTGGATGTCCTCTGCTCGGAGTGCACACGCAGCAAAGGACAACGAAGTACCGAATCGGTATCTGGATGTCCTTTGCTCGGGTGCGGGCGTCGCTGTCACACCTCGCGGGCAGGCTGTGCGCCATGTTGCCCATCGACGTCCTCACCATCGCCGAACGTCAGCACTCGCTGGTCACCCACCGACAGGTGCGCGAACACTTGACGCAGCGCCAGCTCACACGTCGCCTGGGGCGGGCGCTGATGCCGGTGCAACCTCGTGTGTACCGCGTCGCGGGGTCGCCGGCGACGTATGAGCAGTGGGTGCTCGCCGCTGTGCTGGCGGGCGGTCCGGGAACGTTCGCGTCGTGGCGGGCCGCGGCCGCGCTGTTCGAGCTCGACGGGTTCCCGCGCCAGCCGATCGAGATCACAACGCCCGCCGACCGCAGGACGCGGCTCGGCGGCGTCCTGGTCCACGACACGCGCATCTCGGGGATCCGTCACGTTGACGTGATCGCCGGGATCCCGGTCAGCTCGGCTGCCCGGACCGTCTGCGACCTGACCGCTGCGCTTCCGCTCGGTCGTGTCGCCCGCGTCCTCGACGAGTCGCTGCGACGTCGACTGACCACGCTCGAGGAGGTCCGGTCGGTCTACTTCGACCTGAAGCATCGAGGACGACGGCGTTCGACCGTGATGCGGACCCTGCTCGAGGAACGGCTCGGCGGGTTGGAGCCGGGAGGATCGGCACCGGAAGTAGCGCTCGTGCGCACCCTTGTCGGCGCCGGCTTGCCGGCACCGACGCAACAGCACGAGATCCGGATCGGCGAGATGCGGTTCCTGCTCGACCTCGCCTACCCGGAGCTGCGGATCGCCATCGAGTACGACGGTTGGGAGTTCCACTCGACTCGGGGTGCGTTCGACGCCGATCGGAATCGCGGCAATCTGATCGTCACCGACGGCTGGGTGCTGCTCCGGTTCACGTCGAAGTCGAGCCGCGAGGAAGTCGTCGAGACCGTCCGACGCGCCATCGAGAGCCAGTCGCGCTTGCTCCGCAGCGCCGGCTGACCGAGCAGAGGACACGCGGCGACACGACGCGTCACCTCGTGTCCTTTGCTCGGGTGGCGGTGGGGGGTGCTTCAGAGGATGCAGTCGGCGCCGAAGGCGATGCGCAGCTCGGCGTGGAGGCCGTTGCTCGCGTCGCAGAGGAAGTCGTCGCCGAGGCGCAGCACCGTCTCCTTGTCGGGACCGACGAGGTGCACGAACACGGGGCTGTCGCCGGCGTGCGCGCCGAGGATCTCGCGCAGCTTGCTCACGCGCTCGTTGGTGAGCGTGCCGGCGCGCACCCGGAGTCGCACCGGCGGGCCGCTCTCCAGGTAGAGCTCGGGGCGGGTGATCTCCATCGCCATCAGCTTCGGCTCGTCTTCGCGCGCGTCGACCCGTCCCTTCACGGTGACGATCGCGTCGCTCGCGAGCAGGTCGCCGTACTGCAGCATCGTCTTCGGGAAGACCATGACCTCGATGGCCGACGCGAGGTCTTCGAGCACGAACGTGGCCATGAGGTCACCGCGCTTGGTGTACTTGCGCGACAGTGCGGTCACGACGCCGGCGACGGTGCGGACGACGCCGTCGTCGAGGTCGCGCAGCTCGGCGACCGAGCACTCGATGTGTCGGCGCAGCGCGCGCTCGGCCCCCATCAACGGATGGTCGGACACATAGAGGCCGAGCATCTCCTTCTCCAGCTTGAGTCGCTCGTCCTTCGGGAACTCGAGCTCGGGGACGGCGAGCCGGTCGTCGAAGAGCTTGCCGCCGTCGTCGTCGAGCGCGGACTCGAAGAGGCTGAGCGTTCCCTGGTCGCGGTCGCGCCGGCGCTTCAGCGCGTCGTCGACGATCTGCTCGAACACGGCGAGCAGGCCGCGACGCGGATGGCCGAGCGAGTCGAACGCGCCGGCCTTGATGAGCGACTCGACGGCGCGCTTGTTGAGCGCGATCGGGTCGACCCGATCGCAGAAGTCGTGGAAGTCGACGAACGGTCCGCCGCTCGCGCGCGCGGCGATGATGAGGTCGGTGACGCCTTCGCCCACGTTGCGCACTGCCGACAGCCCGAACCGGATCGTGCCGCCCACGACGGCGCCCGCCGCGTCGCGCTCGACCGAACCCACCGAGAAGTCGCTCACCGACTCGTTCACGTCGGGGACGAGCACCGGGATGCCGAGCTGGCGGCATTCGTTGAGGTAGACCGCGGCCTTGTCCTGGTTCGACTTCACGCTCGTGAGGAGCGCGGCCAGGTAGTGCACCGGGTAGTTCGCCTTGAGGAACGCGGTCTGGTAGGCGATGTAGCCGTAGCCGACCGAGTGCGACTTGTTGAACGAGTAGTCGGCGAACGGCTCGATCGTGTCGAAGTAGCGCTCCGCCCAGGCCGGCTCGTGTCCGTTGGCGACGCAACCGGCGACGAAGTGCTCGCGCTCCTTCTTGATCAGGTCGCGGATCTTCTTGCCGGTGGCCTTGCGGAGGTTGTCGGCCTCTTCGAGTGAGTAACCGGCCAGCTTCTGCGACACGCGCATGAGCTGCTCTTGGTAGATCATCAACCCGTAGGTGGGCGCGAGCACCTCTTCGAGCGACGGGTGGTCGTAGACGACCGGCTTGCGCCCGTTCTTGCGGTCGGCGTACTCGGTGTGCCAGTTCTGGCCCATCGGACCCGGGCGGTAGAGCGCGACGAGGGCGCACACGTCTTCGAACGACGTGGGCGCGAGCGCTCGCATGAGCGACCGCATCGGACCGCCCTCGAGCTGGAACACGCCGATGGAGTCGCCGGCGCGCAGCATCGCGAAGGTCTTGTCGTCGTCGAGGGGGAGGTCGTCGACGTCGACCCGCTCACCGGTGGACTCCTCGATGAGCTGGAGCGCGATCTCCATCACGTCGAGGTTGCGCAGGCCGAGGAAGTCCATCTTCAACAGCCCGAGCTCTTCGACGCCGTGCATCTCGTACTGGGTGACGATCGGCGACTCCTCGATCGGCGTGCCCGGTTCGGGCTTGCGCTGGATCGGGAGGTACTCGGTGAGCGGCTCGCGAGTGATCACCACTGCGGCCGCGTGGATGCCGTCTTGGCGACGCAGCCCTTCGAGCCCGCGCGCGACGTCGATGACGCGCTTCGCGTCGTCGTCGATCTCGTAGAGCGCACGGAGCTCGGCGGCCATCTTGTAGCCGTCTTCGTACTTCTCGTCGCGCTCGAAGCACGCGCGCAGCGGCGTGTCGCGTCCCATGATGAGGGGCGGCATGAGCTTGGCGATCTTGTCGCCGACGATGTAGGGGTAGCCGAGGACGCGCGCGCCGTCGCGCACGGCGGCGCGCGCCTTGATCGTGGAGAAGGTGATGATCTGGGCGACCCGGTCGTAGCCGTACTTCTGCGCGGCGTAGCGGATCATCTCGCCGCGGTAGCGCGAGTCGAAGTCCATGTCGATGTCGGGCATCTGCTTGCGGCCCGGGTTGAGGAACCGCTCGAAGAGCAGGTCGTACTTGATCGGGTCGATGTCGACGATGCGCAAGCAGAACGCGACGCACGACCCGGCCGCGCTCCCCCGCCCCGGCCCGACGCGGATGCCTTGCGACTTCGCGTACCGCACGAGGTCCCACACGACGAGGAAGTACGCCGAGAACCCCATCGACTTGATGACGTCGAGCTCGTACTCGATGCGCTCCATCACGTGGTGCGGGACCGCGGTGCCGTAGCGATCCTTCGCGCCGAGCATCGTGAGCTCGCGCAGGTACGAGTCTTCGTCGTGACCTTCGGGCACCGGGAACGCGGGCAGAACGGCCTGTCCGAACTCGATCTCGACGTCGGTGCGCTCGGCGATCAGCAACGTGTTGTCGCACGCTTCGGGCAGCTCACGGAAGATGTGGCGCATCTCGGCGGCGCTCTTGATGTAGAACTCCTCGCCGTCGAACTTGAAGCGGTTCGCGTCGCTCTTCAGCGCGCCCGTCTGCACGCACAGCAACGCGTCGTGCGCGTCGGCGTGCTCGCGGTGCGTGTAATGGCTGTCGTTCGTGGCGAGCAGTGGCGCGCGCAGCGAGCGCGCGATGTCGAGCAGCGGACGCACCGTCTTCGCTTGATCTTCGATGCCGTGGTCTTGCACCTCGATGAAGAAGTGCTCGCGCCCGAAGATCTCCTGGAAGCGCGCCGCCGCCTCGAGCGCGGCGCGCTCCTCGCCCTGCAGCAGCAGCTGCGAGACGAGCCCGCCGAGGCACCCGCTCGTGGCGACGACACCTTCGTGGTACCGCTCGAGCAGCTCCCAGTCGGTGCGCGGCTTGTAGTAGTAGCCGTCGAGGTACGCCGCACTCGCGAGCTTGATGAGGTTGTGGTAGCCGGCGGTGGTCTGCGCGAGCAGCGTGAGGTGGTAGATCTCGTGCTCGGCGCGCTTGGGCCGATCGAAGCGATCGGTGGCGGTGAAGTAGCCCTCCATCCCGAGCACCGGGGTGACGCCCGCAGCGCGCGCGGCCCGGTACAGCTCGAGGACGCCGTACATGTTCCCGTGGTCGGTGATGCCGACGGCCGGCTGGCCGTCGGCGGCGGCGGCCGCGACGACGTCGTCGATCCGCGACGCCCCGTCGAGCATCGAGTACTCGGTGTGCAGGTGGAGGTGGACGAACGAGTCAGCCATCGGCGCCGGGTCGGGGACGGGTCACGGGCGGTCGGCGCGCGTCCACTGCTGTCCACACGTCGTCCCCAGCCCTTGGGGACAACCCTGTGGACGAATGACACGCGTGTAATCCGCCGCCCGACGATACGCCCCGGGGGCGGCGCCCACAACCCTCCGTGCCGAGGCGGCGAAGGATCAGCCCGGGCCGGTGCCGAGCGCGGCGACGAGCGGGACGTACATCTCGTCGGGGGTGAGGCTGCCGTGCGCGGAGCGGAGCTTGCGCTCGAACGGCAGCGCGGGGTCGACGAACGCGGCCGTGCCGGTGGCGGCGAGCACGACGTCGCCGATCCGCCCGGGGACGGTCCCGGTCGCGCCCGTCCCGAGCCACCCCTCGTCGAGCACCTCCTTGCGGCTGCGCACCCACGCGCGCCCTCCGACGACCTCGCGCGCCGCGGCGACGAGCTCGCGCGCGCCGCCGGGGCGCGCGTGGAGGTAGCGGAACCGGCCGTCGCCCGCCATCGCGGTGACGAGCGGCGCGAGCTCCGGGAGGTCGAGCCAGTCGTCGGCGTCGAGGTGCACCTGGCCGTGGTCGCTCGTGACCAGCAGCGCGCACGACGACGGCAGCGTCTCGAGCAGGTCGCCGACGAGCCTGTCGGCCGCCGCGAGCTCGCGTGCGTAGAACTCGTCGTGCAAGCCGAACTCGTGCGCGACGGTGTCGACACCCGGGTAGTACGCGTACACGAAGCGCTCGCCCTCGGCGACGAGCCGACGACAGTGCTCGACGAGCACTGCGGTCGTGCGCCACCCGATGAAGCGCGCCCCGCGCAGGTGCGCGTTCGAGAAGCCGCTGTCGCGGAACTCGCGCTTGGTCACGACGGGCACCGGTCGTCCGAGGAACGCGGTGTGCCGCTGCACGTCGAACGGGTCGGGGACGCGCGCACCGTCGGAGTGCCACCCGAGCACGTTCAACACGGAGCCGTCGATCAACATCCGGAACCCGACGATGCCGTGCTGCGCGGGTGCGAGACCGGTCGCGATCGACGTGAGCGCCGACGCGGTGGTCGAGGGCACGACGGTCGTGATCGGACCGCCGGACATCGCGCCGATCGTGGCGAGACGATCGGGGTGACGACCGAGGGCGTCGAAGCCGAGGCCGTCGAGGACGAGCAGCACCACCGAGCTCGCGTGCTCCACGACGTCGGGGATCCATGGCGCGGGATGGCCGCCGACGAGGGCCGGGACGAGTCCGGCCACGGAAGCGCCGTCGAGCTGCGGGAGCACCGGATCCACGACCGGCGAGGCTAGGCGGACGGCGCATCCGCTCGGCGACGACACCCCGCACGCGCGAGCATGGCCCGGTGAAGGTCTCGACGCGGGGTGACTACGCAGCCCGTGCGCTGCTGTCGCTCGCGTTGCACGGCGACGAGCGCCCGACATCGGTGAAGGAGATCGCCGAGCGCACCGGACTCCCCCAGCCGTACCTCGAGCAGATCCTGCTCTCGGTGAAGGGCGCTGGTCTCGTGCGGTCGAAGCGCGGCGTCGGCGGCGGCTACGTGCTGGCGCGCGACCCCGCGGAGATCACGCTCGCCGAGGTCGTGAGCGCGGTGGAAGGCCCCCAGCTGCGGATGCAGGAACCGCACGATCACTGCGAGGGCCACTGCGTGCTGCAAGAGGTGTGGGCGTGTCTCGACGAAGAGACCCGTCGCGTGCTCGAGCGCGTGACCCTCGCCGAACTCGTCGAGCGCACGCGCGTCGGGCACCCCGAGGCGCACACGCACGCCGGGTCCGCCTGACCGCGCGCTGACCTCCCGCCGAGCTCAGCCGCCGGCGTGGCGCAGTCGCTCCAGGAGCTCGGCGAGCTCGCGTGGCAGCGGCGCGTCGAAGCGCACCTCGACGCCGGTCGCCGGATGCACGAACGCGAGCGTCGCGGCATGGAGGAACGGCCGCCCGACGCTGAGCTGCGGACGCGCCCCGCCGTAGGGCGCGTCACCAACGACGGGGTGGCCGATCGCTGCGAGGTGCACGCGGATCTGGTGCGTCCGACCCGTCTCGAGCCGGCACGCGAGGCGCGCGCACGTCGGATCGTCGAACACCTCCTCCACGACGTACTCGGTGCGCGCGGCGCGCCCTTCCGTGCGCACCGCCATGCGGGTGCGTCGACTCGACGACCGTCCGATCGGCGCGTCGACGACGCCGCGGGCCGCGCTCGGCACGCCCCACACGAGGGTCACGTACTGCCGGTGGACCGTGCGGGCCGCGAGCTGCGCGACGAGCGAGTCGTAGGCGCGCGCGCTGCGGGCGACGACGAGCAGGCCACTGGTGTCGCGATCGAGACGGTGCACGAGCCCGGGCCGGAGTGGGTCCCCGACCGCGGCGAGCTCGGGGTACCGCGCGAGGAGCCCGTTGACGAGCGTTCCCGACTCGTGACCCGCGCCGGGGTGCACCACGAGACCGGCCGGCTTGTCGACCACGACGATGTCGGCGTCGTCGTGCACGACGGCGATCTCGAGTGCCTCCGGTCCCGGGGGGCCGACGGGTTCGGGAGCGGCGAGGAGCTCGACGAGCTCGCCGACCTCCAGCCGCCGGCTCTTGGCCACCGCGCGCCCGTCGACGAGCACCGCGCCCAGCTCGATCAGCGACTGCACGTCGGCGCGGCTCCACCCCGTGACGAGCGCCACCGCGCGATCGACGCGTTCGCCCGCGAGCGCGTCGGGCACCGGGAACGCGTCGAGCGGTTCCGCCGCGTCGAGCGTCACGGGGAGGGATGGCGCGTCGTGGGGGTCTCGGCGGGCGCGCGGAACCCGTGCACGATGAGCAGGACCGCTCCGATCGAGATGCACGAGTCGGCGACGTTGAAGACCGGCCACCATCCGACCGACACGAAGTCGACGACGTGGCCCCGCAGCACGCCCGGCGAACGGAACACCCGGTCGCCGAGGTTGCCGAGCGCTCCTGCGAGGATCAGCGTGAGGCCCGCGAGGAGGATCCGGTCGGTGGTGGTGCGCACCGTGCGGACGAGGAACACCGTGATCGCGATCGCGCCGAGCGCGAGCAGCGGTGTGAGGCCCTGGAACCGCCCGAACGCACCGCCGGGGTTGCGCACGAGCCGCAGCTCCACCGCGTCGCCGATCACCGACACCGGCCCGTCGGCGAGCGCGGCGACCGCCCAGCTCTTGGTGATCTGATCGACGACGACGAGCGCAGCGACGACGGCGCCGACGCGCAGCAGCGGCCGCGGACCGGGTGGCGTGTCCGCGTCGCCGGCCGCGCGATCAGCGCCGGCGTTCTCCACGGGCCTTGCACTTGACGCACAGCTCGGCCCACGGGATGACCTCGAGCCGCGCGACCGGGATCCGGTCGCCGCAGGTGGCGCAGTAGCCGTAGCCGCTGGTCTCCATGCGCTCGAGCGCGGCGTCGATCTCCTCGACGGTCTGGCGCGCGGTCGCCGACAGCGCGAGGTCGCGCTCGCGCTCGACGCTCAGCGTGTCGCCCTCGCCCGACTCCTCGTCGAACTGCGTGTCGCCGGGTTCGCGTTCGGCGGCGAGCGCTTCGGCTTCGGCGAGCAGCTCGTCGGCCTGCTGGAGGTGGTGGGCGCGCTCTTCGGCGAGCCGCTCACGCAGGCGCACGAGGGTGCTCGCGGCGAGCGCCGGCGCGCGCTTCACCGGCTTGGGCTTCGGCGCGGGTGCCACCTTGGCGGGGGCGGGCGCCTTCGCCTTCGTGGGCGCTTTCGCCGGTGCCTTCGCCGTCGCCTTCGCGGGAGCCTTCGCCGCGGCCTTGGCCTTCGCCGCAGCCTTGGCCTTCGCCGGCGCCTTGGCCTTGGCGGGCGCCTTCGCCTTGGTGGAGGCCTTGGCGGGAGCCTTCGCCTTTGCGGGAGCCTTCGCCTTGGCCTTCGTGGGTGCCTTGGCCTTGACCTTGGCGGCGGCCTTCGCCGACGCCGCCTTCGCGGGAGCCTTCGCCTTGGCGGGAGGCTTCGCGGGCGCCTTCGCCTTGGCCTTCGCGGCGGGAGTCGATCTGGTGCTCCGGGGTGTCGCCATGCCGTCCTTCCGTTGAGCCGGTCGGTGTGCGGCCCTCGTGCGGGCGGGTGCCGGGGAGCGCGGTGGGGGCGGTGGAACGACCGCGAGACGCCGCCGGCGACGTCCACCGGTCACCGTTCCGGCACCGCGAAGCGGCGGAGTGTAGCCGTCAGCGTCGGGCGCGGCGGGACGCTTCGATCGCTTCCAGCGCGGCTCCGATGGCGTCGCGGACGGGCTGAGCGGCGCAGCCCTGCACTCGGAAGCGCTTGCGGCGGCTGCGCTCCCCCGATTCGAGCGCGACCCGGGTCGGCGACACGCCGAGCACCTCGGCGAGCAGGCGGCGGGCGGCTTCGGTGGCGCGACCCTCGACGGCGGGTGCCTGCACGCGCAGCGTCACGGCGTCGCCGTGACGGCCGCTGAGCGCGGTCGTGCCCGCTCGGGGCTGCACGTGCACGGCCACGATCACGTCGTCGCCCCGGCGTTCGACGATGCGGGCCAGCGGGTCGGCGTCCACCCGCCGACGGTACCGGAGCAGCGCGCGAGCGCTCGCGGACCTACGCGGCGAGCACGCCGAGCAGCTGCACGAAGAGGTGCTCCGGAACTGCGGGGCTGTAGAGGAACCCCTGCCCCACGTGCACGCCACGCGCGACGAGCGCGTCGGCTTGCTCCGATGTCTCGATGCCTTCGGCGATGACGTCGAGACCGAGCGCGCGTGCGATCCCGATGATCGCCGCCACGATCGCTTCGTCTTCGGCGTCGCGCCCGAGCCCGTCGATGAACGACCGGTCGATCTTGATCGTGTCGAACGGGAAGCGCTTCAGGTGGCTGAGGGCCGAGTACCCGGTGCCGAAGTCGTCGATCGCGAGTCCGACGCCGAGCCCACGCAGCGACCGCAGCGCGCTGACCGCGACGCCGCCGTCGTCGGCGAGGGCGCTCTCGGTCACCTCGAAGCACAGCCGCGCCGGATCCACGCCCGCGCGCCGCATCGTCGCCGCGACCTCACCGGCGAAGCCGGGCTCGGCGAGCTGGCGCAGCGACAGGTTGACGGTGACCCGGAACCCGGCGGGCAGCAGCGCGTCGCGTTCCCAGCGCGCCACCCGCTCGCACGCTTCGGCCACGACCCAGCGCCCGAGCGGCAGGATCAACCCGGTGTCCTCGGCGAGGGGCACGAACTCTCCGGGCGGCACGAGCCCGCGGTCGGGGTGCGCCCATCGCACGAGCGCCTCCGCGCCCACCACCGCGCCGCTCCCGATCTCGACGAGGGGTTGGTAGTGCAGCCGGAGCTCGCCGCCGTCGAGGGCGCGGCGCAGCGACCGTTCGAGCTCGGCGCGCGCCTGTGCCGAGCTCCGCATCTCGGGCTCGAAGACCACGAAGCTGCCCCGCCCCCGCTCCTTCGCGCGGTACATCGCGGCGTCGGCATCGCGCACGAGATCGTCGGGGCCGGAGCCGCCGTCGGCGAACGCGATGCCGATGCTCGTCGAGACGAAGAACTCGCGGCCGTCGATCACGAACGCGGCCTCGAGCGCCGCGAGCACGCGCCTGGCGATCGCGATCGCTTCGTCGCGCTGCTGCAATCCGGTCGCGAGGATCACGAACTCGTCGCCGCCGAAGCGGGCGACCGTGTCGCCCTGCCGCACGACCCCGCGCAGTCGCTCACCGCACTCGACGAGGAGACGGTCGCCGACTTGGTGGCCGTCGCTGTCGTTCACGACCTTGAAGCGGTCGAGATCGCAGAACAGGACCGCAGTGGGGCTGCCCACTTCATGGCGATCGAGCGCGTGCGCGAGCCGATCGAGGAGGAGGGCGCGGTTCGGCAGGCCGGTGAGCGCGTCGTGGAGGGCCTGGTGGGTCAGTCGCTCCTCGTCGCGGCGGCGGCCGGTGATGTCTTCGATCTGGGCGATCGCGTAGTGCGGTGCGCCGTCGCCGTCGGCGATGCACGACACGCTGAGCTTGGCCCACACGATGCCGCCGTCGGAGCGCACGAAGCGCTTCTCGAGCTGGTACGACGACAGCTCCCCGCGCTGCACCCGCGCGCGCATCGCGAGCTGCTCGTCGCGATGGTCGGGGTGCGTGAGGTCGAGGCCGTTGCGATCCATGAGCTCCTCGGGCGAGTATCCGAGCAGCTCGCACAGCGCCCGGTTCACCATCAGGAACCGCCCGTCGAGATCCTGCAGCGCCATCCCGATCGGCGCGCTCTCGAACGCGGAGCGGAAGCGCGCTTCGGAGTCGGCGCGCGCGGCCTCGGCCGCCTTGCGGTCGCTGATGTCGCGCGCGTTCGCGACGAGTCCGCCGATCGCGGCGTCGTCGACGAGGTTGGTGATGCTGGCTTCGAACGTCTTGCACTGCCCGTCGGCGCGGATCATGCGGATCTCGCGCATGCTGCGGCTGCCGGGGACGCTGAGGAGCTCGTCGAGCCACTCGCGCGCCATCAGCAGGTCGTCGGGGTGGATGAACTCACGGATCGGGCGACCCACCTGCTCGGCCGGGTCGTACCCCATCACCCGTTCGATGGACGGGCTGACGTAGGTGATCACCCCGTCTTCGCGGTAGACGAGGGTCACGTCCGACGAGTTCGCGACCAGCGAACGGAACCGCTGCTCCGACCAGCCGAGCGCGTCGGCCATCTCCTTGCGCGCGGTGATGTCGCGCACGTACAAGGCGACGCGCCCGACCGCGGGTTCGGCGAGCATGTTGACGAAGAGGCTCTCGCAGTGCCGCCACGCACCCATGCGATTGCGCAGCCGGTACTCGACGAGGTGCTGCGCGCCCGGTTGCGCGAAGAGCGGCGCGACCTCGGCGACGAGACGGTCGAGGTCGTCGGGGTGCACGAGCTCGAGTCCGGACGAGCCGATCAGGTCCTCGGGCCGCCACCCCGTCGTGGGCACGAGCGCGGCGCTGGCGTAGCGCACGATCCCTTGCCCGTCGAGGAGGAGCACCACCTCGGACGCGTGGCGGACGACCGCGTGGAAGCGGCGCTCGGACTCCTCGAGCGCTTGGGCGAGGTCGACCCGCGCGCTGATGTCGCGCAGGGTGACGACGACGCCACCGATGTCGGGATCGTCGAGGTGGTTCGAGCCGATGAGCTCGGTGGCGACCCAGCTGCCGTCGCCGCGCCGCACCCGCAACGCGCGCGGCACGGGCGGCACGTGCGACTCCTCGACCCGACGCCGCAGCGCGTCGGCGGCCTCCCACAGGTCGTCGGGGTGCACGAGCTGCATCGCGTTGATCCCGACGATCTCGTCGGCGCCGTAGCCGAAGACGTGTTCGGCCGCCGGGTTCGCGTACAGCACGCGCCCTTCGTCGTCGAGCAGCACGAGCGGATCCGGGAGTGCGCGGGCGAAGGCCGCCCACGCCGGGCGCGACGAGGCTCCGTCGGCGCGCGCGGACTGCCTCCCTTCCACGTGACGCTCATCGGCAGATCGACCGCCACGGTGAAGCGATTCACCCCGGCGCCCCGAGGGGTGCCGGGTAGCCTCCGCGGCCATGTCGCTGCAGCCCGTCGACCCGTCGCTCGACCTGGTCGCGCTCGAGACCCGGGTGCTCGAGGCGTGGGAGCGCGACGACGTGTTCGCCGAGAGCCTGCGGCGCCGCGAGGGCAGCCCGGAGTGGGTGTTCTACGAGGGGCCACCCACCGCGAACGGCCGCCCCGGGATCCACCACGTGTGGGCGCGACTCTTCAAGGACCTGTACCCGCGGTTCCACACGATGCGGGGCAAGTACGTGGCCCGGAAGGGCGGCTGGGACTGCCACGGCCTCCCGGTCGAGGTCGAAGTGGAGAAGGAGCTCGGGTTCTCGGGCAAGCCCGAGATCGAGCGCTACGGGATCGAACGCTTCAACGCGGCGTGCCGCGCGTCGGTGAGCCGCTACGTCGACGCGTTCGCGTCGCTCACGACTCGCATCGGCATGTGGCTCGACACCGACGACGCGTACTGGACGCTGTCGAACGAGTTCATCGAGAGCGTGTGGTGGCAGTTCCATCGCATCTGGGAGCGCGGCTTCGTCTACGAGGGCTTCAAGGTCGTGCCGTACTGCTCGCGGTGCGGCACCGCGCTGTCGAGCCACGAGCTCGGCCAACCCGGCGCGTACCGCGACATCACCGAGCCGTCGGTCTACGTGCGATTCCCACTCGTCGACGACGACGTCGACCTGCTCGTGTGGACCACCACCCCGTGGACGTTGCCGTCGAACGTCGGCGCCGCGATCGGCGAGCACATCGACTACGTGCGCGTGCGCGCGCCGGGGGGCGGGCGCGACGTGGTCCTCGCCGCCGGCCGCGTCGACGACGTGCTCGGTGCCGACGCCGAGATCGTCGGGCCGTACCCCGCGGTCGAGCTCGTCGGCCGGCGGTACGAGCGACCGTTCACCGACCTGCCGCTCGACGCGAGCGGCGCGCGGGTCGTGGCGGCCGACTTCGTGGCGCTCGACGACGGCTCGGGCATCGTGCACCTCGCGCCGGCGTTCGGCGAGATCGACCGCGAGGTCGGCGAGCGCGAAGGCCTGCCGATCCTCAACCCGGTCGACGCGGAAGGGCGGTTCACCACCGCCTTTGCGCGCCACGCGGGCACGTGGGTGAAAGACGCCGACCCCGCGCTCATCGACGAGCTCGCGGCGTCGGGTCGCCTCCTCAAGGTGGAGGACTCGACCCACTCCTACCCGCACTGCTGGCGGTGCGGCACGCCGCTCATCTACTGGGCGAAGCCCACGTGGTTCGCCAACACGTCGGGGCAGAAGGACGCGCTGCTCGCGCAGAACGAGACGATCGGCTGGCACCCCGAGCACATCAAGCACGGGCGATTCGGCGACTGGCTCGAGAACAACGTCGACTGGGCCTTGTCGCGCGATCGCTACTGGGGCACCCCGATCCCGGTGTGGCGCTGCGACGACTGCGGTCACGACACGTGCATCGCCTCCGTGGCCGACCTCGGCGCGCGCGCCGGTCGCGACCTGTCAGCGCTCGATCTGCATCGGCCGTTCGTCGACGAGGTCACGTTCCCGTGCGGCGAGTGTGCGGGCACGGCCCGTCGGGTGGAGCCGGTCCTCGACGCGTGGTTCGACTCGGGTTCGATGCCCGCGGCGCAGCACCACTACCCGTTCGAGCACACCGAACGGTTCGCAGCTCGGTTCCCCGCCGACTTCGTCTGCGAGGCGATCGACCAGACGCGCGGCTGGTTCTACTCGTTGCTCGCGGTGAACACGCTCGTGTTCGAGCGCGCTCCGTACCGCAACGTGGTGTGCCTCTCGCTGATCGTCGACCAGGACGGTCAGAAGATGTCGAAGTCGAAGGGCAACGTCATCGACCCATGGTCGGTGCTCGACACTCGCGGCGCCGACGCGTTGCGCTGGAACATGTTCTCGGCGGGCTCGCCGTGGACGCCGAAGCGGGTCTCGCTCGACAGCATCGACGAGTCGACGCGCCGGTTCTTGATCACGTTGTGGAACACCTACTCGTTCTTCGTCACCTACGCGCGGCTCGACGGATGGGAACCCTCGAGCACTCCCGTGCCCGCGCCCACCCATGCGCTCGACCGGTGGGTCCGATCACGCCTGCACGGCACCGTGCGCACGGTCACCGACGCGCTGGAGTCCTTCGACGCGCTCGCCGGCGCGCAGGCCCTCGAGCAGCTCGTCGACGACATCTCGAACTGGTACGTCCGGCGTTCGCGACCCCGCTTCTGGAAGGCCTCCGACGCCGCCGCGCACGCGACCCTCCACGAGTGCCTGGTCACCCTGGCCCAGCTGCTCGCGCCCTACTGCCCGTTCGTCACCGACGAGATCTACGGCAACCTCGCGGGTGGCGGGTCGGTGCACCTCACCGACTGGCCGACCGCGGAGGTCGGCGCGATCGACGTCGCGCTCGAGACCGAGATGGAGCTGGCGCGCGCCCTCGTCTCGCTCGGTCGCGCCGCACGCACCGAGGCGCGCCTGCGCGTCCGGCAGCCGCTCGGCCGCGCGTTCCTGTTGCTCCCCCGCGACCGCACGCTGTCGGAACCGGTGCTCGCCGAGATCCGCGACGAGCTGAACGTGCGGGCCATCGAGATCGTCCACGACCTCGAAGGGCTGCTCGACTACGAGGTCGTCCCGAACTTCCGCGCCCTCGGGCCGCGGGTGGGCGCGCGCATGCCCGCCGTCAAGGCGCTCCTCGCCGCGACCGACGGGGGCGTGGTCCGGCGCGCCCTCCACGACGACGGCGCGTTCCCCATCACTGTCGACGGCGAAGAGCTCGTGCTCGGACCCGACGACGTCGAGGTGCGGGCGCGCTCCCACGAGGAGCTCGCGTTGGCCCAGGAGGGTGTGCTCGCGGTCGCACTCGACACGCATCTCACCGACGAGCTCGTCGCCGACGGCATCGCTCGCGAGGTCGTGCGCTTCGTCAACGACCGCCGCAAGGCCGAGGGCCTCGAGCTCGACGACCGCATCACGCTCACGTTGGTCGCGAGCGGGCGGGCCCACGACGCGGTGCTCGCCGCGCGCGAGTGGATCGCCGACGAGGTGCTCGCCCGATCCGTCGTGGTCGAACGCGGCGAGGGCGACGAGACGCCGGCGTTGGAGCTCGACGGCGGCGACCGGGTGACGGCGCGCGTCGAGCGAGTGGCCCGTTCCTGACCGAGGTGCGCGGGCTCAGCGCCGGCGGCGGAACATCTCGCGGAAGTTGGCCCGATCCGGGTCGTCGTCCTGGTCGAAGAACGGCACGTCGCCCTCGTCGCGGGGACCGAGCGGATCGCTGTCGCGGACCGCGTCGCGCAACGAGGCGAAGAACGCGTCGTCGTCCATGACGTGCGCTTCGACCGCGTCGTCGTGGGCGAGGTCGATCGCGGCGTCGGGCGGCGTCGACTCCGGCTCCGACGTCGCGACCGCGACTCCGTGCTCCCGCGCGACGCCTTCGGCACGAGCGCCGGTCGGGGCCGACTCGGCGCGCGCTTGCACCGCTCCGCTGTCGGCGCCGCGTGGGGATGCGGACGTCGGTGCGTCGCCGGACTCGCCGATCGCGGCGGTCGCCTGCTGTGCGGCGAAGAGCGCGTGCACGTCGATCTGCTGCGTGCGCGGTTCGTCGCGCGGGTCGGGGTCGCGCCGGGCGACGCCTTCGGGTGCGACGGGCAGCGCGACGTCGGCGACCTCGGGCCTCGGGCCGGGCTGGAGCGTCGGACGGTTGCGCCACGCCTCGAGGTCGGCTTCGAGCGCGCGCACGACGCGGTCGCGGTAGTCGTTCTCGTAACGGGAGAGCGCCTCGACGTCGGCGAGCAGCACCTCGCGGCGCGCCGCGAGGTCGATGATCTCCTGCTCCATGCGGCGGCGCTCGGACTCGCCGCGCCGGCGGGCCTCGCCTTCGGCTTCGGCGAGCACCCGGCGCGCGTGGTTGTCGGCGTCGTCGATCGTCTGGCGCGCCTTCGTCTGCGCCTCGGCGATCGCGTCGTCGGCGGCGCGCTGCGCGAGCAGCAGCGTGCGATGGAGGATGTCCTCGGTCTCGCGGCTGCGACCGGCGTCGGTGCTCGCGGAACCGAGGCGCTCGCTCATCTGCCGCATGCGCTCGGTCAGCGCGTCGATCGTCTCCGCTGCTCGTTCGAGCAGGTCGTTGACGTCGTCGCGGTGGTACCCGCGGAAGGCTTCTCGGATCTCGATGTCGCGCAGCTCGCGCGGAGTGATCTCCATGCGGGTCACTGTACAGACGCCCCTCAGGAAAGTGGGGGCAATCGCGGCTCGCGGCGGTCGCCGCGAGCGGGGCGTCGACTCGTCAGCACACCGCCCGCTGCAGGATCGACAGGCCGATGAACAGCACGAGGAACGACAGGTCGAACATCCCCGCCGGGGGGATCATCCGGCGCAGCGGGGCGAGCACGGGTTCGGTGAGGTCGAGGAGCAGCGAATAGATCGACGCCGCCGGCGAGCCCGGCCGCACCGGGAACCACGACATGACCGCGCGCCCGACGAGCACGACCATGTAGACGACGATCAGTGCACAGACGAACCCCACTGCCGGATCAGCGCCCGGCCCGGTACAGGCCGCGGGCCTGCAACCGTTCCTTCTCCTCGTCGGAGACCTCGACATTCGACGGCGTGAGCAGGAACACCTGGTCGGCCGCCTTCGACATCGTGCCGCTCAGGGCGTAGGCGATGCCGCTCGAGAAGTCGATGAGGCGGCGCTGCAGGTCGCGATCGACGCCTTGCAGGTTGAGGATGACGGGCTGGCCGGCCTTGAGGCGGTCGCCGACCTCCTGCGCGTCGTTGAACCCGCGCGGGTCCATGACGTGGACGCGGGTCGACGGGATCGGGATCGGTCGCACGAGCGGCGTGGGCCGCGGCGCCGTGTCGACCGGCTCGGCCGCCGCGGCGGCGCGACGGGTGGTGCGCACGACGGTGACCGACCCGGAGTCGCCCGATGCCGCCGCCGAACCGCCGGCGCGGCGCGCGGCCGGTGCGGGAGCCGGTGCCGGCTCCTCGACGTACACGTCGTCGGCGTACTCGAACTCGTCGTCGTACTGCTCGTCGTCGACGAGGCCCAGGTACACCATGGCCTTGCGAAACCCCGACATGGCGGACCCCTCCTGTGCGCGCGCAGCCTATCGTCGCAGACCGTTCGGGGCGCGGCGCGGACCGAACAGCGCGGTGCCGACCCGCACGATCGTGGCGCCCTCCTCGACGGCGACCTCGTAGTCGCCGCTCATCCCCATCGACAGCTCGCGCAGCCCGAGCGAGGCGGCGAGTGCACGCACGCGGGCGAAGTGCGGGCGGGGGTCGTCGGCGAGCGGCGGCACGGTCATCAGCCCGACGACGTCGAGGCCGGCCGCGGTGGCCGACTCGACCAATGCGGGTACCTCCTCCGGCGCGCACCCGCCCTTCTGCGCCTCGCCGGCGAGGTTCACCTGCACCAGGACGCGAGCGCCGGGCGCGCGGTGTTCGAGCTCGGTCACGAGCTCGGCGCGGTCGATCGACTCCCACAGTGCCACGTGTGGGGCGAGTGATCGGACCTTGTTGCGCTGCAGCCGTCCGATGAAGTGCCACCGGGGTGCGGGCGAGCGCGACGCGAGCGCGGTCGCCTTCGCGACGAGGTCTTGGGCCCGGTTCTCCCCCAGCTCGCGCACGCCGGCGTCGAGCGCGGCCGCGGCGAGCGCCACGGGCACCGTCTTCGTCACCGCGACGAGCGCGACCTCCGACGCGTCGCGCCCGGCGCGCATCGCCGCGTCGGCGATACGCGCGCGCACCTGCGCGACCTGCTCGCGCACGTGCGCGACGTCCTGGTGGTGCTGCGCGTCGCTCACGGCCGCACCATCGCGATCGATGCCTGCCGTCCGGTGACACCGTCGCGCCGGTGCGAGAAGTGATCGGACGAGGCCGCGGTGCAGATGCCGACGTCGTCGATCGCGGCGACACCCACGTCGCGCAGCGCGCCGCGC
This sequence comes from Acidimicrobiia bacterium, assembly GCA_036277635.1. Taxonomy (GTDB): domain Bacteria; phylum Actinomycetota; class Acidimicrobiia; order IMCC26256; family PALSA-610; genus DASUMP01. The sequence goes on from DASUMP010000053.1 coordinate 19,785, forward strand.
ACGCCGGCGCGCAGGTCGAGGGCAGGCCGGCCGTCGGCGGTGACCGCGGCCACACCGACGCCGAAACGCGCGACGAACGGAGCGAGGTCGTCGACTCCGAACTCGTAGCGGTCGGGGTGGATGCAGGGCCCGATGACGGCGGTGATCGGCGCGGCGGTCTGCGCGCGCACCTCCTGCACGGCCCGTTCGACCACGCCGGCGAGCAGCCCCCGGTGGCCGGCGTGCACGATCCCGACCGTCTCGTCGGTCAGCAGCGCGATCGGAGCGCAGTCGGCGGTCACGACGGCGACCACGTGGCCGCGTCGCGACGTGACGGCGGCGTCGGCGCACGGCACCGGCGCTCCGGCGTGCGGGGCCTCCTCCGCGGTGTGCACCGCTGCGCCGTGCACCTGCGCGAGCCACGTCCACGTGCGGGGCTCGACGGCACCCGCGCCGACACCGAGCGCAGCCGCTGCGAACCGCCGTCGGTTCTCGGCCACGGCGTCGGGGTCGTCGCCGACGTGGTCGCCCACGTTGCGCGACGCGAACGGTGCGACCGAGACGCCGCCGTGGCGGTCGCCGAACACGGCGACCGCGCTCCCCACTCCGGCGACCACGGCGGTCGGACGCGCGGTGAAGCGCACGGCGCGAGCAGCGCGCCAGGTCAGCGCAGGAACTCGGGCACGTCGAACTCGTCGTCGTCGAGCGCGAGCGACTCGTCGCCCGCGAACGTCTCGTCGTCGTCGAGTCCGAGGCGTGTCTCCGCGAAGCGGGTGCGCCGGTGCTCGCCCTCGAAGCGGTCGAAGCCGGCCGCGATCACGGTCAGCCGCACCTCGTCGCCGAGCGAGTCGTCGACGACCGCGCCGAAGATGATGTTCGCGTCGGGGTGCGCGGCCTGCGAGATGATCTCGGCCGCTTCGTTCAGCTCGAACAGGCCGAGATCCGACGGCCCGCTGACGTTGAGCAGGATCCCGCGCGCGCCCTCGATGCTCGCTTCGAGCAACGGGCTGGAGATCGCCGAGCGCGCCGCGGCGACCGCGCGCCCGTCGCCCGACGCCTGACCGACACCCATGAGCGCGGAGCCGGCGTTGGTGAGGATCATCTTCACGTCGGCGAAGTCGACGTTGATCAGTCCCGGCGTGGTGATGAGGTCGGTGATGCCCTGCACGCCTTGCAGCAGCACTTCGTCGGCCATCTTGAACGCGTTGAGCATCGACGTGCGCTCGTCGGAGACCTGCAGCAGCCGCTCGTTGGGGATGATGATGATCGTGTCGACCTTCTCCTTCAGCTTCTGGATCCCCGACTCGGCTTGCACCGAGCGGCGGCGACCCTCGAAGCCGAACGGACGGGTGACGACGCCGATCGTGAGCGCGCCGAGCTCCTTGGCGATCTCGGCGACGAGCGGCGCGCCACCCGTGCCGGTGCCGCCGCCCTTCCCCGCGGTGATGAAGACCATGTCGGCGCCCTTCAGCACCTCTTCGATCTCCTGGCGGTGCTCCTCGGCGGCTTGCCGTCCGATCTCGGGGTCGGATCCGGCGCCGAGCCCGCGCGTGAGCTGGCGGCCGATGTCGAGCTTCACATCGGCGTCGGACAGCAGGAGTGCCTGCGCGTCGGTGTTGACCGCGATGAACTCGACGCCCTTCAGGCCGGCGTCGATCATGCGGTTCACGGCGTTGCAGCCACCGCCGCCGACTCCGACGACCTTGATGACGGCGAGGTAGTGCTGCGGGGAGCCCAGCATCGGGACCTTCCTCGGGGAGCGGACCGATCGGGCCGGCGCCCGCCGGACCCTCGACCTCTGCTGAAGGTTGACAGTTATGTCAACCTGGACGTTCGGTCGAGACTACTGGACCCCGCGCCGTCGATCAACGATCGAGCAGCCGCACCGACGGTGCGCTCGGCACGCGCACGTCGATGTAGTCGAGCGCGGCGTCGGCGGGGAGGCGCTCCAGCACCGCCGCGGCCGCGGCGCCCTTCGCGACGAGGTCGTCGAGCGACCCGAGGCGGATCGCGCCACCGTCGCGCAGTCCGAGTGCGACCGCGCCGGGCTCGCCGAGCAGGATCGTGCCGACGCGCGCGGCGAGCGCGTCGGGGAGGGCGTCGAGCGCGTGCGCGGCGCCGGGCGGCGACAGCAGCGAACCGGCGCTCGGGGTGCGCCGGAGGCCGAGCACTTCGAGCGCGCCCTCGGGCGCGCTCGGCGCGCTCCCGAGCACGGTGCCGTCGGCGCCGATGAGCACGACGGTGCCGTCGTCGGCGCGCACGAACGCGCGCGGCGTGCGCTCGATCACCTCGATCCGCACCGTCCCGGGGAAGTCACGGTGCACCGACGCGCTCGCGACCCACGGCAACGCCTCCACGCGCTCGGCCACTGCCGCAGTGTCGAGTCGCGCCAGCGCGGCACCGTCGGGCACGGCGGCGGCGGTGACGACGGCGTCGGGGGTGAGGTGCGCGACACCGGCGACCTCGACCGCGTCGACGTCGAGGAGGGGCGACTCGACGACGAGGTACGCGATCCCCGATGTCACGACCACGGCGGCGACCACGATCAGGATCCGCAGCCGTCGCCGTCCCTGGGCGCGCACCACTGCGACGCGCCGGGCGCGGATGCGCGGGTCGATCCCGCCCGGCGGCGCCGGGGCGGGCGGGCGGGGCAGCGTGTCGGTCACGAGCCGTCCTCGGTGGCGAAGCCGACCATGTGCAGCTCGGGGTGGAGCACGACACCGGAGTGCTCGGCGACGCGCCGGCGCACCTCGGCCACGAGGGCCCGCACGTCGGCGGCGCGCGCACCCGAGTCCGCGACGAAGAAGTTCGCGTGCTTGGCCGACACGGTGACGCCGCCGATCCGCAAGCCCTTCAGGCCCGCGGCTTCGATGAGTCGACCGGCCGCATCGCCCGGGGGGTTCGTGAACACCGAGCCGGCGTTCGCGCCGCCCGGTTGGTGCTCGCGGCGCCACCGCACGATCGCGGAGATCCGCCGCTCGCACGCCTCGGGCTCGTCGGGGTGGCCGTCGAAGTCGGCCCGCACCACCACGTGGTGCCCGGTGAGGGCGGAGCGCCGGTAGCCGAGGGCGAGCGCGTCGACGTCCCAGTCGGACACTTCGCCGTCGCTCAGGTCGACGACCCGAGCGGAGCGCAGGACATCGCGCGTCTCGCGACCGTGGCCGCCGGCGTTCATCCGGACCGCGCCCCCGACGCTTCCGGGGATGCCGACGAAGAACTCGAGGCCGGCGATGCCCGCCGCGCCGGCGCGCCGGGCGAGCACGGGAACCGCGACCGCACCACCGGCGGCGACGCGCGAGTGCACCGTGTCGAGGGCGAGCTCGTCGAGCGCGCCGCCGAGCACGATCGCGACACCGGGGAACCCGTCGTCGGCGACGAGCAGGTTCGATCCGCGGCCGACGACCAGCGTGGCGACGTCGGGGTGGTCTCGCAGGACGCGCGCGAGCGCCACGACATCGGCTTCGTCGTCGGCGCGCACGAGCACGCGCAGCGGACCGCCGCAGCGATACGTCGTGTGCTCGGCGCTCGGCACGTCGCGCTGCACGCGACCGGGCAGGGCGACCGCGAGCGCGTCGGCGACGGTGTCGAGGGTCGCGGCGGTCACGACGCCGCCTCGCGCGTGAGCCATTCGTCGGGAAGCGTCGTGAGGTCTCCCGCGCCGAGGGTGAGGACGACGTCGCCGCGACGGGCCAAGCGGCGGGGCACGTCGCGCAAGTCGTCGCGGCGCGGCACGTAGGTGACCGGGAGGTCGGGATGGGCGTCGAGCACCGCTTGGACGATCAGGCGACCCGACACGCCGGCGACCGGCCGCTCCCCCGCCGCGTACACGTCGGTGACCACGACGGCGTCGGCGCCGGAGAACGCGTCGCGGAACTCGCGCCACAGGGCGGCGGTGCGCGTGTAGCGGTGCGGTTGGAACACGACCACGACGCGGTTCCAGCCGCCCTCGCGCGCGGTCGCGATCGCGGCCTCGACCTCGGCCGGGAGGTGGGCGTAGTCGTCGATCAGTGCGACCCCGTCGAGCTCGCCGCGGTGCTGGAACCGGCGGGCGACGCCACCGAAGCCGGCGAGTGCGCGCTGCGCTGCGTCGATCTCGACGCCGAGCTCGCTCGCCACCGCGAGCGCGGCGGCCGCGTTCAGCGCGTTGTGGCGACCGGCGACGGGCAGCTGCAGCACGCCGGCGTCGACGCCGTCGACCCGGATGCGGGCGCGACACCCGTCGCGGCCGCCGACGTAATCGCTGAGGTGATAGTCGGCGTCGGCGGAGAACCCGAACGTGCGGACGTCGCCGACCTCCGAACGCAGCGCGGCGGCGCCGGGGTCGTCGACGCCGATGACGCACACCTCGCGCGCGAGGCGGGCGAACTGCGCGAACGCGTCGGCGAGACCCCCCACGTCGCCGTAGTGGTCGAGGTGGTCGGGCTCGACGTTCGTCACGACCGCGATCGCCGGGTCGAGCGCGAGGAACGTCCCGTCGCTCTCGTCGGCTTCGACGACGAACAGGTCGCCCGAGTCGTACGCCGCATTCGACCCGACCTCGTTCACGTCGGCACCGATCACGAAGCTCGGGTGCAGGCCCGCGGCGCGCAACACGAGCGCGAGCATCGACGCCGTGGTGGTCTTGCCGTGCGAGCCTGCGACCGCGATGGAGCGGCGGATCTGGGTGAGGGCGCGCAGCACCCGGGCGCGGTGCAGCACCGGGACGCCGAGCGCACGCGCCGCGACGAGCTCCACGTTGTCGAGCGGCACCGCCGTCGAGTACACGACCGCGTCGGCGCCGACGGGCACGTGCTCGGCGCGCTGTCCCACGGCGACCTCGACGCCGGCGGCCTCGAGACGCGCGAGCACCGCGGAGTCGCGCAGGTCGGAGCCGCTGACGCGATGACCCATCCCGACGAGCAGCCGCGCGATGGCGCTCATGCCTGCGCCCCCGACGCCCACGATGTGCACCCGGCGGGGCTGCGACAGGTCGAGCTCCGGCAGCTCGATGGCGTCAGGCGGCACGGGCCCGGCCTTCCACGAAGTCGGCGAGGTGGACGACCGCGTCGGGACGGGCGAGGGCCCGGGCCGCGGCGGCCATCTCCTCCACGCGCGCGGGATCTGCCAACAGACGGCTGCAGATCTCGTCGAGCTGGGCGCCGGTGCAGCGCTCATCCGTGAGCAGCACCGCTGCGCCCGCGGACTCGAGTGTGCGCGCGTTGTGGGTCTGGTGATCGCTCGGCGCGCCCGGCAGCGGCACCAGCACGGTCGGCAGCCCCGCCGTCGTGACCTCCGCAATCGTGCCGGCGCCGGCGCGGCACACGGCGATCGTCGATCGGGCGTAGAGCTGGTGCATCTCGGGCTCGTACGGCGACAGGGTGTAGTCGAGGGCGTCGTCGGGGTTCCGCAGATCGGCGAGGCGTCGCTCGCACTCGTCGAAGTTCCGCGCGCCGCACACGTGGTGGACGCGCACGTCGGCCCGACCCCGCCACCGGTCGTAGAGCTCGAGCGCGGCGTCGTTGATGGTGCGCGCGCCCAGCGAACCGCCGAACAGCGCGACGATCGGCGGCGTGGCGGGCGCGCGCCGCACGGCCCGGATCTCGGCACGGACCGGGTTGCCCGTGACCGTCGCGCCCGGCAACGGCGTCCCCGGCAGCGACACCGCGGGGGTCGCGCCGAGGCGGGTGGCGATGCGGTTCGCGAGACCCGGCGCAGCGTCCTGTTCGTGCACGAGCGTCGGCACGCGCAACACGCGGGCGGCGACGACGCACGGGAGCGACGCGTAGCCACCGAAGCCCACGACCACCTGCGGCCGGAGCCGCCGGACGATCAGGATCGCGCGCACCATCGCGACGACGGCGTCGAGCACCGTGCGCACGTTCTCGATCGTCATGCGTCGCTGCAGCCCGCGTCCGGGCAGCAGATCGATGGCGAACCCGGCTTCGGGGACGACTCGACCTTCGAGTCCGCGCCGACCGCCGACGAAGCGAATGCTGTCGCGCGGGTGGCCGCGATCGACGAGCTCTTGCGCGAGGGCGAGCGCTGGATACGTGTGGCCCCCGGTCCCGCCGGTCGCGAGCACTGCGAACACTCGGATCACCGCGACCGTTCGGCTCGCGCGCGCGGTGCCGGTCGCGCCGGCGGCTCCGCCGGAGCGGGCGCGGGGGTGCGTCGCGCGATGTTCGCGAGGATGCCGGCGGCAGCCATCGTGAACACCAACGACGACCCACCCGCCGACAGGTAGGGCAGGGTGATGCCCGACACCGGTAGCAGCCCGACCACGGCACCGAGGTTGATCGCCGCCTGCCCGGCGATCCACGTCGTGATCCCGACGGCGAGCAGCATGCCGGCGCGGTCGGGGGCGCGACGCGCGACCTGGTAGCCGACGAGCGCGAAGCCTGCGAACAGCCCCACGACGAGCAGGCACCCGATGAGGCCCAGCTCTTCGCCGATCACCGCGAAGATGAAGTCGGTGTGCGCGTTCGGGAGGAAGAACCACTTCGACCGACCGGCGCCGAGTCCGACGCCGTCGATGCCGCCGCTGCCGAGCGCGATCAGCGACTGCGAGATCTGGTAGCCGGTGTTCGACGTGTCGGACCACGGGTCGAGGAACGTGAACACACGCGCGCGCCGATACGGCTCGGCCAGCGCCAGCGCGACGGCGAGGCCCGCACCGCTCGCGCCGAGCCGGACGAGCCACCGGTTCGGCACCCCAGACACCACGAGCATCGCGAACACGATGAGCGCGAGCACGATCGTCGAGTCGAGATCGGGTTCGAGCAGGATCAGCGCGGCGGGCGCGCCGAGCAGCACGAGCACGGGCCGCAACACCGTGCGCGCGTCGTCGATCGCGCCCGCCCGCCGGGTCAGCAGCTCGGCGAGCGCGAGGACGAGGGCCAGCTTGGCGAGCTCGCTCGGCTGGAAGCGTACGGAGCCCACGCCCAACCACCGGCGGGCGCCGTCGACTTCGATGCCGACACCGGGGACGAGCACCGCGCCGAGGGCGACCAGCGTCGCGAGGTAGACGCCGGGAGCGAACCGGGCCCAGGTGCGGTAGTCGAGGCGGGCGGTGACGAGGAACGCGGCGGTACCCGCGAGCGCCCACATGAGCTGACGGTTGAAGAAGTACCACGACGAGCCGTACGCGCTCAGCGCCGACACCGCGGAGGCCGAGAGGATCATCACGAGGCCGACGATGTTCAGCACTGCGACGGTCACGACGACCACGAGGAACGCCGGCGGTCGAGGTTGCGCTCGCGCCGAGCGAGCGCGCGACAGGCGCGCCCGGAGGTCGACGAACCGGTGCGCGGGCGCGTGCAGGACCGTCGGCGTCATCGAACCATCACCTCCTCGAACGAGGGACCAGGATCACCGACGCGCGCGCGTCGGTGGTGGACCGTCGGGCGCGTCGTCACTCGATCACTCCCGGCTGCCGGATGAAGTCGGCGTAGAACACGCCGACCGCGAGCGCGACGGCCAGCCCCGCGAGCAGCCAGAACCGCACGACCACGGTGAACTCGGACCATCCGGCGAGCTCGAAGTGGTGGTGGATCGGCGCCATGCGCAGCACGCGACGCTTGAACCCGCGGTACGAGATGATCTGCGCGATCACCGACAGGGTCTCGACGGCGTAGAGACCGCCGATGACAGGGAGCAAGAACGTGGTGCGCGACATCAGCGCGAGCCCGGCCAGTGCACCGCCGATCGCGAGCGACCCGGTGTCGCCCATGAAGATGCGCGCGGGCGCGGCGTTCCACCACAGGAACCCGGCGCAGGCGCCCACGAAGGCCGCCGCGAAGATCGCGAGGTCGAGTGCCTGGGCGGGCAGGATCCCGTAGATCTCCGGGTGCCGGAACTCGGTGAACGTGATGATGACGAACGCGCCGAACGACAACGTCGCGCTGCCGGCGGCGAGGCCGTCCATCCCGTCGGCGAGGTTGACCGCGTTCGACGTCGCGTAGATGACGATCACGGCCCACGCGAACCAGCCGAGATCGGAGAGGCTCAGGCTGAGCTCCGACGTGAACGACAGGTTCGTCGACACGTCGACCCACTGGATCGCGAGGGCGGCGAAGCCGCCGGCGATCACCAGCTGGCCGGTCGTCTTCCCGCGCTTGCGCAGCCCGAGGTTCCGCTGCTTGCGGATGCCGAGGTAGTCGTCGAGGAACCCGACGATGGCGAGCCCGACCACGAGCGCGAGCAACGTGAGGCCCGCGCTCGCGAAGCGCACCTGGCCGCGCCGGAGGTGCGCGAAGAAGTAGCCGGCGACGGCGGCGGTGACGAGGGCGAGTCCGCCCATCGTGGGCGTGCCCGCCTTGGCGGCGTGCGGGTGCTCGTGCGGTCCGTCGTCACGGATGTACTGGCCGATGCCGCGGGCGCGCAGCTCGCGGATCAGGAACGGGGTGCCGAGCAGCGCGACGAGGAACGCCATGCCGGCGGCCATGAGGAGGGCGATCACGACGCGCCCCCGCGACCGTTCACCGGCGCGTCGTCGAGCAGCGCCGCGGCGACGCGCTCGAGGTGCAGCGCCCGGCTCGCCTTCACCAGGACCGCGTCGCCGGGGGCGACGATCTCCCGCACGAGCGCGAGCGCGGCCGCCGCGTCGTCGACGCGATGGGTCGCGGCGCCGCCGCCGGCGGCGGTCGCGATCGCCGCACCTCCCGCACCCACGCCCACGACCACGTCGACGCCGAGCGTCGCCGAGAGCCGACCGATCTCGGCGTGCGCGTCGGCGGCGTGGGGGCCGAGCTCGCGCATGTCGCCTAACACCGCGATGCGGCGCCCCGCGACGGGAAGCCGCGCGAGCGCGTGCAGCGCGGCGTCCATCGACGCCGGGTTCGCGTTGTAGGCGTCGTTCACGACGGTCACGCCCGCGTCCGACACGTCGATCTCCATCCGCCACCGCGACGGTCGCGCGTGCGCGAGCGCGGACGCGATCTGCTCTGCCGCGAGTCCGAGCTCGCGGGCGACGACCACGGCGAGCGCGGCGTTGTGCGCTTGGTGGGCACCCCGCAACGGCACGTGGTACCGCGTGCCGTCGAGCTCGAACGACGGGCGCAGGTCGTCGTCGACGCGCAGGTCGGCCACGACGACGTCGGCGTCGGCAGCGGTCCCGACGGTGATGACCCGAGCGGCGCTGCGGGAGGCGAGCCAGGGCGTGTGCTCGTCGTCGGCATTGAGTACTGCGACCGCGGCATCCGACAGCGACTCGATCAGCTCGGCCATCGCGCGCGCGGCGCCCTCGCGCCCGCCGAGGTGCTCGGCGTGCGCGAGACCGACGTTGGTGACGACGCCGACCGTGGGCGACGCGATCGCGCACAGCGCAGCGATGTCGCCGGGGAACCGTTCCCCCATCTCGGTGACGACCACGTGCGCGCGCGCCGGCATGTTCAACAGCGTGATCGGGAGTCCGAACTCGTTGTTGAACGACTCGGGGTTGGCGTGCGCGACCCGCCCCGCGCCCGAGAGGATCCCGGCCAGGAGGTCCTTGGTCGATGTCTTGCCGGTGGATCCGGCGACGGCGACGACGTCGAGGTCGGCCCGCGCCGATCGCACCCTGCGTGCGACGCGCCCGAGCGCGGCGATCGTGTCGTCGACGAGCACGAGGGCGCCGTGCGGCGCATGGTGCAGCGGGACCGTCCGACTCACGAGCGCAACGACGGCGCCGCGGGCGAGGGCCTCGTCGACGAAGTCGTGACCGTCGCGGTGGCCGCGCAACGCCACGAAGCACGAGCCGGGCGCCAGATCGCGCGAGTCGAACCCGAAGCTGCGCACGGCCGTGCCGGGATCACCGATGGCCACACGCCCCTCGGCGTGCGACGCGAGCTCGCCCACGGTCATGCGCATCGCAGTGCCTCGAGCTCTTCGCGCGCGACGTGGCGGTCGTCGAACGGCGCGGTGTGATCGGCGAACGTCTGGCCGGACTCGTGGCCCTTGCCGGCGATGACGACCACGTCGCCGCCGCGCGCGCGGCCGAGGGCGGCGCGGATCGCGAGCCGGCGATCCAGCTCGACGACCACGTCGGCCGCGGTCGTGTCGACCCCGACCATGATCTCGTCGACGATCGCGCTCGGGGGTTCGCTGCGGGGGTTGTCGGACGTGACGACCGCGACGTCGGCGTACGACGACGCGATCGCGCCCATGCGCGGCCGCTTGGCCCGATCGCGGTCGCCGCCGCAGCCGAACACCACAAGGAGCCGGCCCGCTTCGCCGGCGAGGTGACGAGCCGAGCCGAGCACCCGCTCGAGCGCGTCGGGCGTGTGCGCGTAGTCGACGAGCACGACGAACGGCTGGCCGACGTCGACCCGCTCCATACGCCCCGGCACCACCACGGGGTGCGCGAGCCCGGCGACGATCGCGTCGTCGGCGACGCCCGCGATGCGCGCCGTCGCGACTGCGGCGAGCACGTTCGCGGCGTTGAAGTCGCCGACCAGCGAGCTCGCGACCATGAGCTCGCGGCCGGCGACGTCGCGCACGCGCATGCGGACGCCGCGCGCGTCGAGCTCCACGTCGCGGGCGCGTACGTCGGCAGTCGCCGCGACGCCGAAGGTCGTGACGGCGATGCCGCGCGCGCGCGCGTGCGACGCGACCAACTCGCCGCGGGGGTCGTCCGCGTTGATCGCCGCGACGGTCGTGTAGTCGGGTGTGAAGAGCCGTTCTTTGGCCGCGAGGTATGCGTCGACGGTGCCGTGGTAGTCGAGGTGGTCATGGCTGAGGTTCGTGAAGCACGTCGCCGCGAACCAACACCCGGCGACGCGGTGCTGATCGAGTGCGTGCGACGACACCTCCATGGCGACCGTGCCGACACCGGCGTCGCGCATGCGCGCGAGGAGGGCCTGGAGGTCGGGCGCTTCGGGCGTCGTGTGCACGGGCGTCTCCGCAACCGCGCCGATGCGCGTCTCCACCGTGCCGATCACGCCGGTCACGTCCCCCGCCGCGCGTGCGATCTGCTCGAGGAGGTACGTCGTCGTGGTCTTGCCGTTCGTGCCGGTGACGCCGAGGAGGCGCACGGCGCGCGACGGGTGCCGGTGGAACGCGGCCGCGATCGGCCCCATCGCGGCGCGCACCGACGGCACCTGCACCTCGGTGAGGTCGGTGGCGACCGGCTCCTCGACGAGCAACGCGACCGCGCCGGCGGCCGCGGCAGCAGCGGCGAGCCGGTGTCCGTCGGTGGTCGATCCCCGCACGCAGCAGAACAGCGCGCCGGGAGTGACCTGCCGGGTGTCGTGGACGACGCTGCGGACGTCGACCCGGTCGTCGCCGCGCACTTCGGGTCCGTCGACGGCGACCAGGAGGTCGTGCAGCTGCACGCGCGCTCCTATCCCGCGGGTTCCGTGGTGACCGTGGGCAGGGTACCGGCCGGGTCCTCGGCGGCCGCAGCCGCCGCAGCCGCTGCTGCTGCCCTCGCCTCCACGAGCTCGGTCAACGCCGTGCCGTGGGGCACCGCGCAGCTCAGCCGCTCGGCCGACGCGGCCGCGTGCGCGACGTCCCACTGGCTCGGGACCCCGGGGACGACGGCACTCGGCTGCACCCGCTCGGAGCGCAGCGCGTGCTGCATGATCTCCGCGAACGCCGGCGCGGCGGCGCGCCCGCCGTAGGTCTGCGCCGGTTCGTCGATCACGACGATGGTCGCGAGCCGTGGCGCCTCGGCGGGGGCGAAGCCGACGAACGTCGCCATGTGCCGGTCGTCGGCGTAGCCGCCCTCGGGGCGCGCCTTGCGTGACGTGCCGGTCTTGCCGGCGACGTTGTAGCCGCGCACCGCCGCGCACGTGCCGGTGCCGTCGGTCACGACGCGCTCGAGCATCGTCGCCACCGCCTGCGCGGTCGGTTCGGTGAGCACCCGGGTGCCGTGCTCGACCGGCATCGTGACGCGGCCGCCGCCTGCGTCGATCCGTCCGCTGACGACGCGCGGAGGAACGGTGACACCGCCGTTGGCGATCGTGGTGTACACGTCGAGGATCTGCATCGCGGAGACCGACAGCGCGTAGCCGATGGGGACCGAGCCCATCCCGACGCCGTAGTACTCGTCGGGATCGAGCAGCACGCCGTCGGCCTGGCCGGGGAAGTCGATCGCGGTCGGGTCGTCGAGCCCGAACTCGCGGAGGGCGGCGTCGAGCCGCTCCTTGCCGAGGAGCTGCGCGATCGTGATGGTGCCGACGTTCGACGACTGGGCGAGGATCTCCGACACCGACCACCGCACCCGACCGTGCGGGTGGTCTTCGCGGAACTGCTTGTCCCCGACCGTGATCCAGTCGTCGAGGTCGAACTCGGTGTGCGGACCGACGAGCCCCTCGTCGAGCGCGCTCGCGACGGTGATGACCTTGTTCGTCGATCCCGGCTCGAACGTGTCGGTCAACGGCCGGTTGCGCTCACTCGCGGTCGCGGGTCGGGCGATGCCGGTCTCGTCGCCGACGACCGTCGCCATCGCGAGGACGTCGCCGGACTCCACGTCGATCACCACCGCCATGCCGCCGCGGGCGCTCTCCGCGGTGACCTGGTCGGCGAGCGTCCGCTCGACTCGGTACTGGATCGCCTGGTCGATCGTCAGGACGAGGTCGGTGCCCCGCTCGGGCTGCTGCTCGCGCCGGACGGTGCGGGGGATGGTGCGGCCGTCGCGGTCGCGCTCCACCACGAGCTCGCCGGGCTTCCCCGCGAGCTCGTCGTCGTAGAGCGCCTCCAGACCGAACAGTCCCGCGTTCTCGAGACCGACCTCACCGAGGAGCGCGGCGGCGAGCGCGCCGCCCGGGTACTGGCGCGCCGACTCGTACACGAACGAGACGCCGGGGAGGTCGAGCGCGCGGACCTGCTGCGCGATCGCGTCGTCGACGGTGCGGGCGACGTAGACGAACTCGCGGTCGCGACGGGCCAGCCGTTCGGTGAGCAACGCTTCGTCGACGCCGACGATCGGCGCGAGTGCACGCGCGGCGGCGCCGGGATCGACGACGAGACGCGGGTCCGCCCAGATCGTCTCGCGCTGCACCGAGATCGCGAGGTCACGACCGTTGCGGTCGAAGATGCTGCCGCGCTCCGCGTTGATCGGCACCGTGCGCAAGCGCTGCTCGAGCCCGAGCTCGCGGTAGCGCGCGGCGCTGAGCGCCTGCAGGTCGACGAGGCGCACCGAGACCGCGAGGAACGCGATCACGACGGAGATGGTGAGGACACCGATGCGCCGACGGCCCGTGCGAGTGGCCTGCGCTCGCGGGTCGACGGCCGGACGGCGGGCGCGGGGCGCCGACGGGCGCGAGGCGCGCACGGCGCGCTGCGGATCACGGGTCGGCGACAAGCTTGTCCTTCACCTCGTCCCAGCTCGCGAGCGTGTGCGAGGTCGGGTCGTCGGCGGGGTCGTCGGGTACCGCGCCGGGTGCTTCGACGAACTGCACCTCGGTCGGCTCGACCAGCCCCATCGCCCGCGCCCGCTGCACGATCGTCTGCGGCGCCGACCGGGTGGCGACCTCGAGGCGGAGCTGCTCGTAGCGCAGCTGCTCCTCTTCGCGCTGACGCTCGAGCCGCTCGAGCGTGAACTGACCGTTCACCACGAAGACGCTGAACGCGACGAGCAGGAACAGCGACAACGCGGCCGACACGGCACCGAGCGCGACCAGCGCGCGCACGCGCCGGCGGTGCGCCACGAGATCGTCGGCGACGCGCAGCCGCGCGCGCCCCTGCTCCTCGAGCGCACGCGTCGACCGTTCCGGCCGGACGCCCGCGACCACACCCGACGGCGCGACCGTCGCGGTCATGGGGCGGCGATCGAGTCGGGCGCGGCGTTCGGGGCGCCGCCCAACAGCCGTTCCACGGCGCGCAGGCGCGCGCTCTCGGCTCGGGGGTTCTCTGCGATCTCGTCGGCGCCGGGGCGCAGCGCCCGGCGGGTGAGGACGCGCACCACGCCGGGGGCCGTCGCCGGCTCGACCGGCAGGCCGCGGGGCACCGCCTCGCGCCGGGGTCCCCACGCGTCGAAGCGCCGCTTCACGATCCGGTCCTCGAGCGAGTGGTACGAGAGCACGAGGATGCGGCCGCCGGGACCGATGAGGTGCACCGACTCGTCGAGCGCCTCCGCCAGGTTCGGCAGCTCGCGGTTGACCTCCATGCGGATCGCCTGGAACGTGCGGCGCGCCGGGTGCCCGCCGGCGTGGCGCGCCCGCGCCGGGATCGCGTCGCGGATGACGTCGACGAGCTCGCGCGTCGTGCGCAACGGGCGCGCGCCGACGATGGCGCGCGCGATGCGTCCGGCGTAACGCTCTTCGCCGAACTCGCGGATCACCGTGGCGAGGCGGTCCTCGTCGTACTCGTTGACGACGACCGCCGCGGTCAGCGACTGCGCCGCGTCCATCCGCATGTCGAGCGGCGCGTCGAACCGGTACGAGAAGCCTCGCTCGGGTCGATCGAGCTGCGGGCTGCTCACACCCAGATCCAGGAGCATTCCCATCACTGTCCCCTCGCCGTGCTGCGAGACGATGTCCCGCACGTCTTCGAACCCCCCGTGCACGACCTGCACCCGGTCGCCGAAGCGACCGAGGTGGGCGCGTGCGGCTTCGACGGCGTCGGCATCGCGGTCGATGCCGAGCAGACGGAGATCCGGTCGGGCGTCGAGCACGAGCGCGGCGTGACCACCACCACCGACCGTGCCGTCGACGACCAGCCCGGTCGGGACCGCTCGGAGGAGCTCCACCACCTCCCGGCCCATCACCGGGCGGTGTCGGAACTCCGCCTCCACGGGTTCTCCCCTCGCCGTGCCGCCGGAGCCACGCCACCAGGCCCTGCTCCAGTCCCCCGACCGACAGGCGCCGCCCGGGATGTCTCCCCGGGTCGGCATCGGCTGGAAGCGGGCGGAGTAGGGGCCTACAACCGCGCCGGCCGGGGGACTGGAGCAGGGTCCGCCGAGACGGCCCCGCTCGATGTCAACGAGTGCGCACCACTCGCACCCTCACATTCCCAGTGCCGGGAGCTCGTCGGCGGCGCTGATGGCGGCCGCACCCACGCGGTCCGCGTCGCGCCAGCGTTCGGCGTCCCAGATCTCGATGTGCAAGAGGTTGCCGACGACCACGACGTCGCGGGTGAGCCCCGCGAAGTCGCGCAGGTGCGCCGGCACCGCCACCCGGCCTTGCTTGTCGGGTGCGACCTCGAGGGCCCCGGCGAAGAACGAACGAGCCGCTTGCCGCTCCGTCGCCCCCCGCTGCGCCATGTCCCGCACCCTCTCCGCCACCTTCTCGAACTCCCCGGCGGGGTACACGGCGAGGCACCCGTCGAGTGCCTTCGCCATGACCGCTCCCCCGTCGAGCTCGTCTCGGAACCGGGACGGCAGGATCACCCGCCCCTTGGCGTCGAGGGAGTGCTGGAACTCCCCGAGGAACATCCCTCTCCACCACCTGAGCCGTCTCGTCGGGGGAAATCGACCCCCTAGCCACCACTTCGCGCCACCCTACGCCACTCGCCCCCACCCGTCAACACTCACACTGACCACATCTGTTGACTTCGATCGACACGAGTATCCCACGACAACAGCGACCGGGCGTGGTAGTGCTCATCTGATGGACAGCCCTGGCGCCGCGACCGTGCGGGCCTACCGCCCGGCCACGGATCGGGCGTGGCTCGCGCCGATGCTCGACGAGGGGTGGGGCGGCCCGTGGATGGCGCGGCGCGGCGAGCTGCTCGACGTGGCGGCCCTCGACGGGTTCGTCGCGCTGGCCGGCGGGACCCCCGCTGGCGTGCTCACCTACCGACCCGACGGCGACGCGACCGAGCTCGCGTTCCTCTGGGCGTTCACGATTCGCCGCGGCATCGGCACCGAGCTCGTGCGGACCCTGCTCGCGACCGTGCCCGGTTCGGTCTGGGTCGTCACGACGAACGACAACCTCGCAGCACTCGCGTTCTACGAGCACACCGGGTTCCGCGTGCGCTCGGTGCGGCCCGGCGCCGTCGACGACGCGCGGGCGCGGCTCAAGCCGTCGATCCCGGTGATGAACGCGAACGGCATCCCGTGTCGCGACGAAGTGGAGCTCGTGTTCGAGCGATGAGCGACGGCGCCAGCAGCGTCGAGTGCGTCAGGCGGGGACCGCGGTGACGCCCAGGTAGGCGTGCCAGGTCGGGTCGACCGTCCCCGCGTGCGCGAGGAACGACATCGACGCGTGCGGCGCGATCGGCGTGCGGCGCAGCACCATGCCGCACTCCGAGAGCAGGCGGTCCTCCTTGCGGGCGTTGCACGCGCGACACGACGCGACGACGTTCTCCCACGCGTGCAGCCCGCCGCGCGACTTGGGGATCACGTGGTCGACGTTCTCGGCCGCGCGCCCGCAGTACTGGCAGCGGCTGCCGTCGCGCGCGAACACGGCGCGCCGCGACAGCGGCACCACGGCGCGGTACGGGACCCGCACGAAGTGGTTGAGACGGATGACCGACGGCACCGGCACGACCCGGCGCTCCGAGCGGAACTCGGCACCGTTGCGGTGCAGCACCTCGGCCTTGTCCTTCAGGACCAACACGACGGCGCGCCGCGCCGAGACCACACACAGCGGCTCATAGCTGGCGTTGAGCAGCAGCGCCCGTGCCACGGCCGAGGCACCTCCTCCGCCTCGCGGCTGGCGGCAGTGTACCGGCGCTCAGCGATCGCGCTCGCGGCACCATTCGAGGTACGCGACGACGTCGACGGGGGTCGGCGTGCGGCCCGCGCCGTACGCGGTGGCCCACCGGAACTCGAGGTACCGACGATCGGGCACCGGCACGAACGGCGGGCGCCGCCACCACCGGCTCGGCGCGAGACGGTGCAGCTGGACGAGCGCGGTCGCCCACAGTCGCGGGTGGCGGGCGACGGCGAGGACGACTCGCATCCAGAACGTTGCCGCGATCCTGCCCATCGGATCGCACGGTAGCGTTGGCCGAACCGGTTGCCGGTCCGTGCACCGGCGCGTCCGCCCGCCCGTGGGGTGCCCGTCGGCGGGAACAGGAGGTCAGCGTTGGTCCACGCCGCGTCTGCACCCGATGCGTCGTTCCGCGACGTCTTCGACCGCCTGTCGGCCCAGATCGAGACGGTGTTGCGCGGCAAGCGCCGCACCGTGCACCTCGCGCTCGTGTGCCTGTTCGCCGAAGGCCACCTGCTGATCGAAGACGTCCCCGGGGTCGGCAAGACGTCGCTCGCCAAGGCGCTCGCGCGCTCGATCGGCGGCACGTGGCACCGGATCCAGTTCACGCCCGACCTGCTCCCCTCCGACGTCACCGGCGTCTCGGTGTGGGATCGGGCGCGCAGCGACTTCGAGTTCCGCCCCGGCGGCGTGTTCGCGAACGTCGTGCTCGCCGACGAGATCAACCGCGCGTCCCCGAAGACGCAGTCGGCGCTGCTCGAGGCGATGGAAGAGCGCCAGGTCACCGTCGACGCGCAGACCTACCGGCTCGACGCGCCGTTCATGGTGATCGCGACGCAGAACCCGATCGAGCTCGAGGGCACGTATCCCCTGCCCGAAGCCCAGCTCGACCGGTTCCTCATGCGGCTGCGCATCGGCTACCCCGACCGCGACGCGGAGATGGCGATCCTCGAGTCGCAAGGCGACACGCACGTGAGCGCCGAAGACCTCGAACCGGTCACCGACGCGGCGACGATCGTCGGGTGGGCGCGCGAGCTCACCAACGTGCACGTCGCGCCCGAGCTCCAGGGCTACATCGTCGACCTCGTCGAAGCGACGCGCCACCATCGCGACCTCCTCCTCGGTGCGAGCCCGCGCGGCGCGCTCGCTCTGCAGCGCGCGTCGCGCGCGCTCGCCGCCAGCGTCGGGCGCTCCTACGTCACGCCTGACGACGTCAAGGCGGTCGCGCCCCCGGTCCTCGAACACCGCTTCGTGCTCTCCCCCGAGGCGCAGATGCGCGGCGTGTCGACCGGCAGTCTGCTCTCCGGTCTGCTCGACTCGGTGACGGTGCCCGGCACGCGAGAGCTGTGAGCCGCGGCGCCGTGCTGACCCCGCGCGGATGGTCGCTGCTCGGCGCGGCGATCGGGCTCTACGCCGGCAGCCGCATCCTCGGACTCGTCCAGCTCGCGGTGCTCGCCGCGGCCGCGGCGCTGCTGCTCGCCGGAGGGTGGTGGTGGGCGCGCACGCGCTCGGTGGAGCTGCGCGCGACTCGGCACCTCGCCGAGCGTCTCCAAGTCGGCGTCGACGGCCGCGTCGACCTCGAGGTCACCGCGACGGGCGGCGCGCCCACACCGACGGTCGCGATCGCCGACGCGTTCGACCGCGGGCGGCGTCTGGCGCGGCTCCTGTTGCCGCCGCTGCCGCCGGGTGCGGTGGCCCGCGCCGCGTACCGGATCCCCACCGAACGCCGCGGGCGCTACGAGATCGGCCCGCTGCGCGCGTCCATCTCCGACCCGTTCGGCGTGGTCCGGCGCACCGTGCACCTGCTCGGCCCCGAGGAGGTGCTCGTGTACCCGCGGGTCCACGACGTGGTGGCGCCCCCGCACGGCGGCGGCGAAGACGTCGATCGCGACGCGCGCCAGGTGCGCGGGCGTCCCGATCCTGCGGGCGACTTCCTGACGCTGCGCGCGTACGCGCCCGGCGACGACCTGCGGCACGTCCACTGGCGCTCCACCGCGCGCCTCGACGAGCTCATGGTGCGCCAGGGCGAGCTGCGCCGGCGCGCGCCGGCCCGCGTGGTGCTCGACGCGCGTCCGGGGGCGCACGACCGGGCGTCGTTCGAGGTCGCGGTCGAAGCGTGCGCGTCGATCGTCACCGCACTCGAGCGCGATCGCCGTCCGGTGCAGGTGCTCACCAGCGCTGGCCAGCTGCTCGGCCACGCCGGGCAGCGCCACCTCGCCAGCGTCCTCGACGAGCTCGCCGTCGTGGAGACGCGCGGCGCCGACACGTTCGCGGCGCTGCGGTCGAGCCGGCGCGCCCCGCTGCTCGTCGTGGTCGCGGGCCGCCTGCGGGCCGACGACGTCGCCGCGCTCGGGATGCTCGTGCGGCGCGGCGGCCTGCTCGTCGTGGTGGCCACGCGCGCCGAGTCGTCGCTCGCGCTGCGAGCCCGCCCTGATCTCCTCGTCGTCCCGGTCACCTCCCACGAGTCGTTCGCCGACGCGTGGACCGACGCCGTAGTCCGATGGCAGCACAACGTCCTCCGATCACGTCTGGCTGGCTCCTCGCCGCGCTGAGCGCCGCCGCGGGCGCCGGCCTCTTCCGAGTCTTCGCGGGCTCGGAGTGGACGCTGCCCGCGCTGTTCGTCGCGCTCGCGCCGCACGCGCTCGTCCTCCTCACCCGACGGCGATGGAGCGTCGAGCTGATGGCCGGCGTCCTCGCGCTCGGCGGCATCGTCGTGGTCAGCGCGATCGTGCATCCGTCGACCACCACGATCGGCGTCCCGTCGTTCCACACGCTGCGTGAGTTCGCGCGCTCGTTCTCCGAGTCGACCGAGGTGTTGCGTAGCGCGGTCACGCCCGTCGACGCGAGCGGCGACCCCCTCCAGCTCGCGCTGCTCGCGCTGTGGGCCACGAGCAGCATCGCCGCGTTGCTCCACGCGCGCGCCGTCGTCCTCGGCGCGATCGCGCCGAGCCTCGTGTACTTCGTCGCCATCGGCGCAGTCGGTGAGGGCTCGTGGCTGGCGACAACCGCCGTCTACGGGATCGCGATCGCGCTGTACCTGCTCGCCTCGCACCAAGAGGACGTGCGCGAGCGGCGCACCTGGTTCCACACGAAGCACGAGACGCACTCGCGGGTCGTCCCCGGTGGCGCGCTCGCGGCCATCGTCGTCGTGATCGCGGCCCTCGGCGCCGGCCAGCTGCTCCCGGGCGCGCGCAGCGCGGCCTGGTTCGACTACCGCTCGCTCGGCGAGGGCTCCGGCGACGGCACGTGGCGCACCGTCACCCCACTCGTCGAGATCCGCGGCCAGCTCGAACAAGACGACGAGGTCGAGCTGTTCACCGTGCGCGCCGAGGAGCCGTCGTACTGGCGCCTCGTCGCGCTCGATCGCTTCGACGGCGAGGTGTGGGGCCTCGAAGGCGACGCGCCCGACGCCGGTGACGCGCTGCCTCCGGCGCCGAGCCCCGACCAGTCGCGCCGCCTCGTGCAGGAGGTCACGCTCGGCCCGCTCGCGACGCGCTGGCTCCCCGCCGCGTACCAACCGCGGGCCGTGTCGCTGGACGACGCGCGCGTGATCCCCGAATCGCTGACGCTCGTCGCGGGCGACGAGGTCGATCCGGGCACCACGTACACGGTCGTCTCCGACATCCCGACGCCGAGCCGGACCGAGCTCCAGTCGTCGCCGTACGTCACCGACGATCCGGAGCTGGCGCGCTACCTCGAGCTGCCCGGCGACTTCCCCGAGCGCGTCCGGGAGCTCGCGACGGCGATCGTGGGTGGGCAGTCGCCCTACGACGCCGCGCGATCGTTGCAGCGCTACCTGCGCGACAACTTCGCGTACGACCTGAACGGACCCGCGGGCCACTCCGAGGACGCCCTCGAAGACTTCCTGTTCGAGAGCCGGCGCGGCTTCTGCGAGCAGTTCTCGGCCGCGTTCGCGGCGATGGGTCGCTCGATCGGACTCCCGACGCGCGTCGCCGTCGGGTTCACGCCCGGCACCCGCGGCACCGACGGCGTGTACCGGGTCACCAACCTCGAAGCGCACGCGTGGCCGGAGGTGTTCCTCGCCGGGATCGGCTGGACCGCGTTCGAGCCCACGCCGGGTCGCTTCGAGCCCACGCCGGGCGACCCGACCGGCACCGGTGCGCTCGCGCCCGACGA
>DASUMP010000054.1:0-16584 GCA_036277635.1 Acidimicrobiia bacterium
GGCCGCCGCCGCGTCGGCCAGCACACCCGCGAGCTCGAGTCCGGCGCCGGGTGGGGCCTCGGTCGGTGGGTCGACGATCGACAAGACGCCGAGGGTCTCGTCGCCGCGCGCGATCGGAGTGACGAGCATGCGCTGCGGGACGTACCCCACCCGCTCGGCGACGTCGGCGGCGAACCGGGGGTCCGCGACGACGTTGTCGACGATCAGCGCCTGCCCGGCCGACGCGGCGAACCCGGCCAGACCGCGCGCGACGGGCAGCCGGAGGCCGACGACCCGCTCCGCGGCCTCGCCGTCGGCGGCGCGGTACACGAGCTCGCCGGCGGCTTCATCGAGGAGCGCGATCGAGCACGACGCCGCGCCGAAGGTGCGCCGCGCGACGGCCGCGATGCGCTCGAGGACCGTGTCGAGCGCTTCGTCGAGGTGCTCGCTCATCGCGCCCGCCGCTGCAGGAGCTCGACGTCGCGTACGTCGACTCGGCCGCGACGCAAGGCGAGCGCGCCCGCCTGTTCGGCGGCCCGCAGCACCCGGTTGGCCGTCGCCCGCGTGGTGCCGGCCATCGATGCGAGCTCGTCCTGGGTGAAGGGGACCGCGACCACGCCGTCGGCATCGGAGGGGCTGTCGGCGACGAGTGTGAGGAGCCGGCGCAGCACCCGCTTGTCGGCCGACACGTACAGCGCCTCGACGAGGTGCTCGGTCGTGCGGCGGAGCTGGGCGCCGAGCGCCTCGATCAGCACTCGATCGACGCCGGGGTGATCGTTGCGGAGCTCGTCGAACTCGCCGCGCCCGATGCAGCGCGCCTCGACGGGTTCGCACGCGATGGCGGTCGCCGAGCGCCGGGAGTCCTCGTGGAGCAGCGCGCCTTCGCCGAAGCTGGCGCCGGGACCGAGGACGCTCAACGTCGCGACGTCGCCGAGCGGGGTGGCGACGCGCAGCGCGACCCGTCCGCGCTCGAGGAGGAACAGCGCGTCGCCGGGGTCGCCTTCGTGGAAGATGACTTCGTTGCGGGCGAAGGTGCGGCGACGGGTCCGCTCGAGGACGCGGGTGCGCTCCTCGTCGGCCAAGCCGCGCAACAACGACCAGTCCCCCCGCGGCACGACCGGGATCCTACGGCGCCCCCGCCGGAGCGCTCGCCGGCGTCGTGACGACGCGACACGGCCGGGTCGGGTGGGGACCGACCCGGCCGTGTGCGACCTGCGGCGACTACAGACGGCGCTGCGGGTCGCGCTTCAGGGCCTGACCCTCGGTGTCGTCGGGCTCGTCGTCGGTGCGCGGACGCTCGGTGCCGCGGACGCGCTGGCCTTCGGTGTCGTCGGTGTCGAGACGGGCACGCTCGGCGTCGCGGACGCGCTGGCCCTCGGTGTCGTCGGTGTCGAGACGGGCACGCTCGGGGTCTCGCTTGAGGCCCTGGCCTTCGGTGTCGTCGGGCTCGATGCGGTCGGTGTCACTCATGGTGGTTCCTCCCCGGGAGCGGTCGCTCCGTCGATCTGATGTGCACAGCATGACCCGATCGACGGTCCGCTGTCTGTGTCCGGGCGCACACAACAACCGTGTCGGGGGTGACTGTCGCAGCCCCGTCCTACGCTCCGCGTCGATTCCCCCGAGGTCTGTCCAAACCAACACATGAGATGTGTCCAAATGGCCAACGCTCGGGTCGATCGCCCGGTGAACGTCGCCCGGGTGTCGCAGCCGGTCAATAGCCTCGGGGCATGGCGAAGGTCGATGCCGGGGCCCGGGTCGCGGAGCTGCGCGAGCTGATCGAGTACCACAACGAGCGGTACTTCCTCTCCGACGCCCCCGAGATCTCCGACGCCGAGTTCGACGGGCTGGTCCGCGAGCTGCGCGAGCTGGAAGCCGCCCATCCCGAGCTCGTGACCCCCGACTCGCCGACGCAGCGGCCGGGCGGCGGCGTCGCGTCGACGTTCGCGCCGGTGCCCCACGTGGTGCCGATGCTGTCGCTCGACAACGCGTTCGACGAGGCCGAGCTGCGCGCGTGGGGCGCGCGGATCGAACGGCTGGTGACCGAGCCGATCCGTTACGTGACCGAGCCCAAGATGGACGGGCTCGCGATCTCGTTGCTCTACGAAGGCGGTCGCTACGTGCGGGCCGCGACGCGAGGCGACGGCCGCACCGGAGAAGACGTCACCGTGAACGTCGCGACGATCAGCGACGTCCCGCGACGTCTGCAGGGTGGTTCCCCGCCCGCGGTGTTGGAGGTGCGGGGCGAGGTCTACATGCCGCTCGCGTCGTTCGAGGAGCTCAATCGCCGGCAGGGCGACGCGGGCGCGCGCCTGTTCGCGAACCCACGCAATGCAGCGGCCGGGAGCCTGCGCCAGAAGGACGCGTCGATCACCGCGTCGCGCGATCTCGCGATCGTCTGCTACCAGCTCGGCGCGGTAGAGGGCGGTCCGACCCTGCGCACGCACGCCGAGACGCTGGCATGGCTCGCCGCACTCGGGTTCCCCGTCAACGCCCAGATCGCGACGCACGACGATCTCGACGCGGTGCTCGCGTTCTGCCGGTCGATGGAGGACCAGCGCCACTCGCTCGGCTACGAGATCGACGGCGTGGTGGTGAAGGTCGACGACCTCGCGCAGCGCGCCGAGATGGGTGCCACGAGCAAGGCGCCGCGGTGGGCGATCGCGTACAAGTTCCCTCCCGAGGAGAAGACGACGCGGCTCAACGGGATCATGGTGTCGATCGGGCGCACCGGTCGGGCCACGCCGTTCGCGCAGCTCGAGCCGGTCTTCGTCGGCGGCTCCACGGTGGGGCTCGCCACGCTGCACAACGAAGACGAAGTCGCGCGCAAAGACGTCCGGCCCGGCGACACCGTCATCGTGCGCAAAGCCGGCGACGTGATCCCCGAAGTCGTCGGCCCGGTGCTCGTCGCCGGCGCGCGCCGGTCGCGGCGGTGGAAGTTCCCGACTGCGTGTCCGGTGTGCGGCGCCGATCTCGTGCGGCTCCCGGGCGAGGCGAACCACCACTGCGTCAACGTCGACTGTCCGGCGCAGCGCGTGCAGCGCATCGTGCACTTCGCGAGCCGCGGCGCGATGGACATCGAAGGGTTGGGTGAGGAGCGCGTCCGGCAGTTCGTCGACGCCGGGCTCCTGCACGACCCGGGCGACGTGTACTCGCTGCGCGTCGATGCGCTCGTCCCGCTCGAGCGCATCGGTGAACGATCTGCCCAGCTGCTCGTCGACGCGATCGAACGGTCGAAGGAGCAGCCCCTGTGGCGAGTGCTCGTCGGACTCGGGATCAACCACGTCGGGCCCACGGCCGCGCAGGCGTTCGCGCGATCGATCGGCCACCTCGACCGCATCGCGTCGGCGGCGCTCGACGAGCTCGTCGCGGTCGACGGCGTCGGCTCGACGATCGCGGAGAGCGTGCAGCGGTTCTTCGCGATCGAACGCAACCTCGTCGTGATCGACAAGCTCCGCGTCGCGGGCGTGAACTTCGTGGGGTCGGCGCCCGCGCCGCTCGTCGACGGACCGTCGCTCGCCGGTCTGACCTTCGTGCTCACGGGTGGCTTGGACCGCCGTTCGCGTGAAGAGGCCGCCGCCGAGCTCGAAGCGCGCGGCGCGAAGGTCACGAGCAGCGTGTCGAAGAAGACGAGCTTCGTCGTCGTCGGCGAGAACCCGGGCTCCAAGCTGGCGAAGGCCGAACAGCTCGGGGTGACGACGATCGACGAGGACGCGCTCGACCGCTTGCTGCGCGACGGCCCCGACGCGCTCGTGAACGCCGACGGGTGAACCTCAGCCGACGCGGAACGACCAGCTGTAGCTGCCGAGTCGGTCTGCTTCGAGCGCCGCGGTGTATGTGAGCGTGCGCGGCCAGAATTCGGCGATCACGACGTGGTCGCCGGGCGCGAACTCACGGAACTCGCTGTCGGGGGCGGGACGGTACGTGTAGAGCCCGAGGTTCGGATCGCCGCCGTATTGCTCGGGCGAGATCGTGACGGGCTGGTCGTCGGGCGGATCGATCGTGAGCTGACCCTGGAGGTCGTCGCGCAGGTCGACGCCGACATCGTCTTGCGGTCGGATGACCGCGCCGGGCTCGGGGAGCAGCCGCTCGATCGCGCTCGGCAGCTCCGCGCCCCCGTCGTCGTTCGACTGCTCGGTGCCCGCGAGCACGGCGAGGTTCACGCCCACGAGGAGGAGGGCGCCCATCAGGAGCACGCGCCCGGGATGCTCGATGCGCCCGCGTCCCGCCACGGCTGCACGGTACCGCCCGACGCTCGTCGAACGCCGAGCGACGTGCCGCGGACCGCGCGCATCGCGCCACTACCGTGGATCCGTGCCCGGGATCGCCGTCACCGACCTCGCGGGCCGTGTCCTCGCCGGCCGGTACCGCCTGCTCGCGCCGGTCGGAACCGGCGCGAGCGGACGCGTGTACCTCGCCGACGACGTGCGGTTGCGGCGCCGCGTCGCCGTGAAGGTGCTGCACGGCGCGCTGGCCGACGACGCCGCGTTCCTCCGGCGGTTCCGAGCCGAAGCGCAGGTCGCAGCGGCGCTGCACCATCCACACATCGTCACCGTCCACGACTGGGGCGAGGACACGGTGCCGTTCATGGTGCTCGAGATGCTCTCGGGCGGCAGCCTGCGCGGGATGCTCGATCGCGGCACGCTGCTGTCGCCCGCGCAGACGGCGTGGATCGCGCGCGACGTCGCCTCCGCGCTCGAGTACGCGCACGCGCGCGGCATCGTGCACCGCGACATCAAGCCGGCGAACTTGCTCTTCGACGAACACGGCATCGTGCGCGTCGCCGACTTCGGCCTCGCCCGTGCGCTCGCCGAAGCGAGTTGGACGGAACCGGCGGGCGGGATGCTCGGCACTGTCCGGTACGCGTCGCCCGAACAGGCACTCGGCGCGCCGCTCGACGCGCGGTCCGACCTGTACTCGCTGGCGGTCGTCTGCGTGGAGTCGGTGACCGGTCGGGTGCCGTTCGCCACCGACACCGCGCTCGGAACGCTCACCGCGCGCACGCAGCGCCCACTGCTCGCACCTGACGAGCTCGGTCCGCTGCGCGCGGTCGTGGAACGCGCCGGGCGGGTCGAGCCGAGCGAGCGGTATCCCGACGCGGCGACGATGCGCGCCGCGCTCGCGGCGGTCGTCGACGCGCTCCCGCGCCCCGCACCGCTCGTGCTCGCGGGGGCCGAGGACTCGCACGACCCGCACCCCACGCGCACGCACGTCGAGCCGACCGCCGAGCTGTTCGACCAGGACGCGGCGCCCGAACCCGTCGAGGCGATCGTGCGGCGCAACCGCCCGGCGAACGGCCGCCGGCTCGTGCCGTTCGTCGTCGCGCTCGCGGTCGTGCTCGCGCTGTCGGGGGCGGCGTTCGGCCTCACCCGGCTCGGGACCGGCGCGATGCCCGCCGAGGTCCCCGGGCTGGTCGGGCGCAGCGAGGCCGACGCGGCGGCCGCCGCTCGCGCCGCGGGCGTCGGGTTCGCCGTGTCGGAACGGCGCGCGTCCGACGATCCGGCCGGCGTCGTGCTCGACCAGGACCCACCCGCAGGATCGTGGTTGTCGGGTGACGACGCAGTGCGCATCGTCGTGTCGAGCGGCCCCGCGCCGGTCGAGGTCCCCGACCTGCGCAACCTCACGCTGGCCGACGCGACCGAACGACTCGACCGGCTCGGACTCGTCATCGAGGCCACCGAAGCGTTCGACGAGACGGTGGCCGCCGGGAGGGTCGTGTCGCAGAGCGTCGCGCCGAACGAGCAGGTCGCGCCCGACACTGCGGTCGCGGTCGTCGTGAGCCAGGGACCGGCGCCGATCGCGATCCCCGATCTGCGCGACGTGCCCTACGACGAGGCGGCCGGCACGCTCACCGACGCCGGGCTCGCGCCGACGCGACAGGACGCGTTCGACAACGATGTCGCCGAAGGCCGCGTGATCCGCACCGAGCCGGCGGCGGGGACCGAAGTGCAGAAGGGTGCCGAAGTGATCGTCGTCGTGAGTCGCGGGCCCGACCTCGTGGAGGTGCCGCGGGTGCGGGGCCTCACGGTCGAGGACGCGACCGAGGTGCTCACCGACGCCGGGTTCGAGGTCGAGATCGCCGGCCGGTTCCGGCCCGGTCGCGAGGTGACGGCGCAGTCACCTGCGCCGGGCAGCCAGGTGCCTCGCGGCTCGGTCGTGACCATCCGCCTCTGACGCGGCGCCATCCGACCCGGTCGAATCCGGAGCCGGTCGCGTAGCATGCGCGTCCCACTCCGACCCGCCAGCACGCACGGGAGACAGTCATGGGAGCACTCGACGGACGCGTCGCGATCATCACGGGCGCCGGACGCGGCCTCGGTCGCGAGCACGCGCTGCTCTTCGCGCGGGAAGGTGCGAAGGTCGTCGTGAACGACCTCGGTGGCGACATGACCGGCGCCGGCGGAGACCTGTCGCCCGCCATGGAGGTCGTCGCGGAGATCGAGGCACTCGGCGGCGAGGCGGTCGTCAACGGCGGCAACGTCGCGGTCTGGGACGACGCCAAGGCGATGATCGATCAGGCGGTCGAGACGTTCGGCGATCTGCACGTCCTCGTGAACAACGCCGGCATCCTCCGCGACCGCGTCCTCGTCAACATGTCGGAAGACGAGTGGGACGCGGTGATGACCGTGCACCTGAAGGGTCACTTCTGCCCGACCCGCCACGCGGCCGCGTACTGGCGCGAGCAGACGAAGGCGGGCAAGGAGGTGCGTGCGTCCATCGTGCACACCTCGTCGACCTCGGGGCTGATCGGGAACCCGGGGCAGACGAACTACGGCGCGGCGAAGTCGGGGATCGCGACCTTCTCGCAGATCTGCGCGATGGAGCTGAAGCGCTACGGCGTGCGGAGCAACGCGATCGCGCCCGCGGCGCGCACCCGCCTCACCGAGGCGACGCCCGGACTCTCCGAGGTCGTCCGCCCGCCCGACAGCGGCGCGTTCGACGTGTGGGACCCGGCCAACGTGGCGCCGTTCGTCGCGTTCCTCGCCACGGAAGGGTGCGAGATCACCGGCGAGGCGTTCCTCGTGCAGGGCGGCATGGTGCAGCGCTTCCAGCCCTGGACGCTCGCCCAGAAGATCGACAAGGGCGACCGGTGGGACGTCGCGGAGCTCGGCGCGCAGGTCGGTGCGCTGTTCGCGTGAGCGGGTGAATCCCGGGTCGACTTGACCGGGCGGTCAACTAGTCTCGGCACCCCGCCCGCCGTCGCTCCACCGGACGTCAGCCATGCCCGGTCCGCCCGACCGACCATCGCGAGACGAGCCGGGACGCGCGTCGTTCCCGGCCGACGCGCCCGGGACCGAAGAGGTCCCGGTCGTCAACTGGCCCGCGCTGTGGCGCGACCGCGTCGCGCACCGGGTGCACCACAGCGACCGCTACGCCCGTTGGGTCCTCGGCACCGCGCTCGCGGGCATGTTCGCAGTCGGGTTCACGATCACGGTGCTCGCGGTGTCGATCGGCGACATCGCCGACGACCTCGGGTCGTCCGACGCCGCGCTGACCTGGGTCGTCTCCGGTCCGCTGCTCGCCGTCGCGCTGACCATGCCGTTGTTCGGCAAGCTCGGCGACGTCCGGGGCCATCGCCGCATGTACCTCTGGGGCTTCGCGACGTTCGCGGTGTTCACCGCGGCGTGCGCGCTCGCGTGGAACGCGCCGTCGTTGATCGTGTTGCGCCTGCTCGCGGCCGCGGGCGGCGCCGCGACGGGGCCCGCGTCGATGGCGCTGATCATGCAGGCGTACCCGATCGAGGATCGGGTCAAGGCGATGGGGTGGTGGTCGCTCGTGGGCGCGGGGGCGCCGGTGATCGGCGTCGTCGCGGGCGCGCCGATCATCGACGCGTTCGGTTGGCGGTGGATCTTCCTTGCCCAAGCGCCGATCTCGCTCGGCGCGTTGCTGCTCGCGGTGTTGGTGCTCCGCGAGACGCCGCGACGGCCTCATGAACCTGTCGACGTCGCGGGCGCGGCGCTTCTCGCGACCGGCACGGTGAGCGCGCTGCTCGCCCTCGACCGCGGCGCTGCCGGTGGCTGGGCCCAACCCCTCGTGATCGGCCTGCTCGTGGTCTCGCCCCTCGCGTTCGCCGCGTTCGTGCGCGCGGAGCGCCGGGCGCTCCACCCGCTGCTGCCGCCGGAGTACTTCGCCCGCCGGAACTTCACGGCGCCACTCGTCGCGCAGTTCGGCTCGAACTTCGCGTACATGGGTGGCTTCATCGTCACCCCGTTCCTCATGCGCGACGTCTTCGACTACTCCTTGCGGGCGACGGGCTACGTCATGCTGTGCCGCCCGCTGACGTTCAGCATCTTCGCTCCTGTGGCCGGATACCTCACCGTTCGAGTCGGCGAGCGCCGCGCCGCGGTCGCGGGCACCGCGGCGGTCGTCGCGTCGATGGTGATCTTCGCGATCGCGGCCGACCAACAGCTCGTGGGCGTGGTCATCGTCGGGCTCGTGTTGTCGGGGCTGGGGCTCGGCGCGTCGTCGCCCGCGCTCGTGTCGTCGGTCGCGAACACCGTGGGGGAGGGCGACCTCGGCGTCGCGAATGCGGCACAGCAGACGGTGACCCAGATCGGGGTCGTCGCGGGGATCCAGATCATGTCGGCGATCCAGGCGTCGTCGGGCGGCACCGGCCCGTTCGTCGTCGCGTACCTCGTCGGCGGCGCGCTCGCAACGGTCGGAGTCGTCGGCGCGACGTTCGTCCGATCCGCTGAACGGCCGCGTGCGTTGCGGGTCGTCGACGCGGCATGACCGGCACGGTGCCGCGCGAGCCGTCCGACCCGGGCGACCCGCGCGACGAGGGACCGGTCATCGTCGACGAGGGCGACCTGGCGTACGCGGTGTCGCGCCGATCGCGCCTCGGCCGTGCTGCCGCTCGCGTCGCGTCGGTGTCGGAGCGCCCGACGTACCGGTGGTGGGCGCTGTTCGCGGTGCTGTCCGGAGTGTTCGCCACCGGGTTGACGATCACGGTCATCACTGCCGCGCTGCCGTTCATCGGCCGCGACCTCGGGACCACGCGCGCTGCACTGTCGTGGGTCGTCGTGGCCCCGTTCCTGTTCCGCGCCGTGTTCGTGCCCGCGTTCGGCAAGCTCGGCGACCGGTACGGTCGCAAGCGCACGTGGGCGATCGGCTTCGGCATCTCGTCGGTCGCCTCATTGTTGTGCGGCTTTGCGCCCAACATCGGCGCGCTCATCGTGCTGCGAGCCGTCGCCGCGGCCGCGAGCGCGGCGGTCATCCCCTCGTCGCTCGCGCTCATCGCCGACGCGTTCGATCCCGAGGAACGCGTGAAGGCGCTGGGGTGGTGGTCGGCGACGATCGCGGTGTCGCCGCTCATCGGTGTGATCGTCGGCGGCTTCGTCGTCGAGGCGCTCTCGTGGCGGTGGTTGTTCCGGCTGCAGTTCCCGTTCGCCGCGGTCGCTCTCGTCTTCGGGTTGCTCGTGCTGCGCGAGTCGCGCGGGCGCGCCGACGAACGGTTCGACCTCGCGGGCGCGTTGCTGTCGATCGGCGGACTCGGCGCGCTGATGCTCGTGCTGAACCAGGGCAGCGAGTGGGGGTGGGGCTCGCCCGCGGTGCTCGTCGCGCTCGCGATCGCGGTGGTCTTGCTCGTAGCGTTCGTCACCGTCGAACATCGCACCGACGCGCCGGTGCTGCCGATCGACTACTTCCGGCGGCGACGGTTCGCGGCCGCCGTCGGCGCGAACTTCTCCGCGAACTTCGCGTACATGGGCGGGTTCTTCGTCACCTCGCTGATGCTCGCCGACGTGTGGGACTACGGACCTGCGCAGGTGTCGCTGGCGATCTCGCCGCGCGCTGCGTCGCTCGGCGTGATGGGACCCATCGGCGGGTACCTCGCGGCGCGCTACGGCGGGCGGCGCATGGCCACGTGGGGGATGGCGTGCATCCTCGCGTCGATGCTCGCGCTCGCGGCCCTCGACGCGGGGGCCGCCTACTGGGCGTTGCTGCCCGGGCTCGTGCTGTCGGGGTTCGGGCTCGGGCTCGTCGCGCCGCCCACGTCGGCGACGGTCACGAACGAGGCCGATCCCGCCGATCTCGCGGCGGTGAGCGGAGCGCTGAACATGGGCGCGTCGGTCGGCTCGTCGATGGGGATCGCAACGATGCAAGCGGTCGTCACCCTCGTCGCCGGGGGCGACACGCCCGGCATGGACGCGTACGCGGCCGCGTTCGCGTTCGGCGCGGTCACGTGCGCGATCGGCCTCTTCGCGGCGTCGCAGCTCGGCGCGCCGCGGTCGCGTGTGCTCGCGACCAGCGCGAGCACACCGCCCGACGGCTCGCCTGCTACTCGGTGATGCCCTGGATCGCGGCTTGCAGCGCGGTGTTGCCGCCCGGGCCGCCGCCGGCGCCCGCCGACGCCATGAGCTTGGTCATGTCGCCCTGGACCTTGACCTTGCCGGCCATGAACGCCTGCATGCCCGCCTGCGGGTTGCCGGAGACGAACACGTCCTTGGCGGTCGCGTAGTCGGTCGTGAGCGTGACGTCGGCACCGTCGAGGTGGCCGATGCCCCAGTGGCCCTTGCCGTCGCGGTTCCCCATGTGCATGTGGCGCTCGTCGCCGAACGGGGTGTCGGTGACGGTGAGGTTGACGAGCACGCTGGCGTGCGCACCGGTCTCGGCGCCGTGCTCTTCGACGAGCTTCTCGACGATCGCGAACCACTCGTCGGACAGGAACGGGTGCTTGTCGCCCACGGGGGCCTCCTGATCGATCTCGGGCGCGACGTGGGTGTCGCGCCCGACGTGCTGGTCGGACGGATGGACGGCGCTCAGTACAACATCGGGTGGTCGTGCGCAAAGATCGGCGCCTCGCCTTCGTACCCCTCGCCCACCCACACGTGCAGCATCGTGAGGTTGGCTATCGGGAAGGAGAGCCCGCCGGCTGCGGTGCACTGCTCCTCGGTCATCGAGATGCGCGAGCCTTCGTGACCGTCGATCTCGCCGATGACGAGCCCGTCGGCGAAGCACACGCCGTTGTGGCGGTGCCACGCGTCGAACTCGCCGTCGAAGCCTGCGGGGTCCTCGCCGTCGAGGAGGTAGCTCACGCCTGCGATCGGAGCGTCGGGTCCTTCGCCGTCGTAGAGCAGGATCTCGGGCGCGCGCACATCGAACCCGCCGTCGGTGCCCGCGAACCCGGCGACGCCGCCGCGCAGGTAGTGCGCGCCGATGCCCTTCAGGCTGGTGGTCGCCTTCATCCAACCGGCAGCCTCCGCGTCGGCGGCGGTCGGATGGGCCCGTGCGATCTCGCGCGCGATGTCGACCTGGGCTTGCGTCGCCGCGGGCAGGTCGTCGTAGGTCGCCTCTGACTCGCCGTGGCTGTGACCGTCGCCGTGCGCGTCGTCGGTGGGGGCCGCGACGGGCTGACCGCTCGAGTCGTCGTCGGCGGGACCGCTGGCGGCAGGGCGCGCCGTGTCGTCGTCGATCGCCGCGCCCACGACGGCGAGCGTGCCGACGCTCGCCGCGAGGATCGCCACCGCGAGAGCCAGAGGAGCCACCCAGCCTTCGACGCGTGCGCGCGCGGGAGCCGGGCCGATCGTTGTTGCCGTCATCGTCAGACCACCAAGGAGTTCTCGTGGCTGAACACGCCCTCCGGTGCCTCCCATCCAGGGATGCACCACACGTGCAGCAGCCAGTTGCCCGCGAACGAGATGATGTTGCCGCCCAGCGCGGCGCACTCCGCCGACGTCACGTGCTCGTCGCCGACGATGAGGCCGAGTGTCGGGTTGAAGCACAACGTCGGATGCTCGTGCCAGTGGTCGGCGTCGCCGGTGAAGCCCAACGGCGGCGTCGAGCCACGCACGATGTAGTTGACGCCGACGAGGGGAGCGTCGAGACCCTCGCCGCCGTAGAGGAGCACCTCCGGCTTGTTCAACACGAACTTGTCGTCGAGGTACTCGCCGCGCAGGTAGTGCGCCGCGATCCCCGGGAGGTGCACCGTGATCTTGTGCCAACCCGCAGCCTCAGCGTCGGCCGCCGTCGGGTACTGCAACGCAAGCTGTCGCGCGACGTCGATCTCCGCGAGCGTCTCGGGGGTGATGCCGACCGGTTCGCCACCGCCGTGGTCGTGCGTGGTCGGAGGTGTGCCGCCACCGCTGGTCGTGGGCGTCGTGCCGTGGTCGTGCGTCGTGGGTGTCGTGCCGCCACCGCCGTGGCCGTGCGTCGTGGGCGACGTCCCCGCTCCACTGGTGTCGTGTCCGTGCGTGGTGCCGGTGGTGCCGTGGTCGTCGCCGTGCGTGGTGCCGGTGGTGCCGTGGTCGTCGCCGTGGGTGGTGCCGGTGGTGCCGTGGTCCTCGCCGTGGTCGTCGCCGTGGGTGGTGCCCGTGGTGCCGTGCTCGTCGTCGTGGTCGCCGGCGGTCGTGGGCGAGGTGTCGGTCGCGTCGGTCTCGGTGGCCGACGCCGGTGCGGCCGCGAGGACCGATGTGCTCGGGCCTCCGCCGGCGGCGATCTGGATCGTGGCGACGACGAGCACCAGCGCAGCTCCCGCGACCAGCCACGCGAGGCCGTCGTGACGGGTGGCACTGCGTGTCGTCTCCTGGTCCCGCATCGGACTCCCCCCTGCGCAGGATCGCCCCCAGCCTACGGCGTCCCCGGCACTCCGTGTGCCGGGGCGGTGGCGCAGGGCGGTCGGAAGGCGCCGTCTACGCTCGTCGGGTGGCCGCCGCGACCCGACTCGAGCGCATCGAGACCCGCGCCCGCAATCCGAAGTGGCGGAACCCGCCGTTGCGGATCGAGATGTCGGAGTGCATCAACTGCGACGCGTGCCTGCGGCACTGTCCGCCGCAGTTCGGCGCGATCTTCAACCACGGCGTCGACGTGATCATCGTCCCCGAGCTGTGCAGCGGGTGCGACAAGTGCCTGCCGGCGTGCCCGGTCAACTGCATCTATCCCGACCCGCAGTGGCAACCCGCACCCGACGACTGGTGGACGAACCCGCTCGGTGCGAACGACTCCTACCGCTAGCCGCTAGCTCGCGAGCGACGCCGAATCGAGGGCCGGGCGCGCGAGGTCGTTCCGTAGACTCGATCAGGTGACTGACGCTTCCCCCCGGATCTCGCGCGCCGACGTGGTGCACGTCGCGCGCCTGGCGCGTCTCGGCCTCACCGATGACGAGATCGAACAGCTCACCGCCGAGCTGGCCAAGATCCTCGACCACGCGGCGCTGGTCTCCGCGCTCGACACCGCGTCGGTTCCCCCGACCGCCCACCCGGTGCCGCTCCAGAACGTGCTGCGGGCCGACACCCCGCGTCCTGGTCTCGACCGCGACGAAGTGCTCGCCGCCGCGCCCGCGGTGGAGGACCACCGCTTCCGGGTGCCGCGCATCCTCGGCGAAGCACCGTGACGTGACGGGCACCTCGGCACTCGAGCTCGCCGCCTCCGTGCGGACAGGCGCGCGGCGCGCGCGCGAGGTCGTCGAAGAGCACCTCGGCCGCATCGACGCCGCCGACGCCGAGATCCACGCGTTCAACCTCGTCCTCGCCGACGCCGCGCGCGAAGCCGCCGACGCGATCGACGCCGCCGTCGAGCGCGGCGACGAGGTCGGACCTCTCGCGGGCGTGCCGGTCGCACTGAAGGACAACATGTGCACGCGCGGCGTCCCCACGACCTGTTCGTCGCGCATCCTCGACGGCTGGTGTCCTCCGTACGACGCGACCGTCGTGACCCGGCTGCGCGCCGCGGGTGCGGTCGTCGTCGGCAAGACGAACCTCGACGAGTTCGCGATGGGTTCGTCGACCGAGAACTCCGCGTTCGGACCCACCCGCAACCCGCACGACGTGACGCGGGTGCCGGGCGGCTCGTCAGGCGGCTCGGCCGCCGCGGTCGCCGCGGGCTTCGCTCCGCTCGCGCTCGGTTCCGATACCGGTGGCTCGATCCGCCAGCCCGCCGCCCTCTGCGGGGTGGTCGGAGTGAAGCCCACCTACGGCGTCGTGTCGCGCTACGGGCTCGTCGCGTTCGCGTCGTCCCTCGACCAGATCGGTCCGTTCGCCACGACCGTCGCCGACGCCGCGCTGCTGTTCGAGGTGATCGCGGGCCACGATCCGTGCGACAGCACGTCGATCCCGGGACCGGCACCCGCGGTGCGCGACGCGCTCGACCGGGGTGTCGACGGCCTGCGCATCGGCATCGTCGACGAGCTCACCGACGTCGACGGTGTGCAGCGCGAAGTGCGCGACGCGGTGCTCGCAGCAGCTGCGGCGCTCGAGGCCGCGGGCGCGACGGTCGAGCGCGTCTCGGTGCCGTCGACCACCTACGGCGTCTCCGCGTACTACCTGATCGCACCGGCCGAGGCGTCGTCGAACCTGGCCCGCTACGACGGGGTCCGTTACGGGCTGCGCGTCGACGCGTCCGACGTCGCGACGATGAACGCCGCCACCCGCGACGTCGGGTTCGGACGGGAGGTGAAGCGCCGCATCATGCTCGGCACGTACGCGTTGTCAGCCGGCTACTACGACGCGTACTACGGCCAGGCCCAGCGCGTCCGCACCTTGATCGTGCGCGACTTCGAACGTGTCTACGAGACCTACGACGCGTTGCTCTCGCCGACCTCGCCCACCGTCGCGTTCGCGCTCGGGGCGAAGACGGCCGACCCGCTCTCGATGTACCTGAGCGACGTGTGCACGATCCCGACGAACCTGGCGGGACACCCGGCGATGTCGGTGCCCTTCGGTCGCCACGACAGGCTGCCGATCGGCGTGCAGGTCCTCGCGCCCGCGCTCGGCGAATCGGTGATGTTCCGCGTCGCGCGAGTGATCGAGTCGGCCGCGCCACCCCACACCGGCGGTGCCTCGTGAGCGAGTGGGAGACGGTCATCGGGCTCGAGGTGCACGTCGAGCTCGCGACCGCCACGAAGCTGTTCTGCTCGTGTGTGAACGAGTTCGGCGCCGAGCCGAACACGTTCGTGTGTCCGGTGTGCCTCGGTCTCCCTGGTTCGCTCCCGGTGCTGAACGAGCGCGCGGTGGAGTTCGCGTTGCGGGTCGGTGAAGCGTTCCACTTCGACGTTCCCGAGCGGTCGATCTTCCACCGGAAGAACTACTTCTATCCCGACATGCCGAAGGACTTCCAGACGTCGCAGTACGACGAGCCGATCTGCGTCGGCGGCTTCCTGGAGATCGACGGCCGCCGGATCGGCATCGTGCGCGCGCATCTCGAGGAAGACACCGGCAAGACCGTCCACGTCGGCGGCGGCGGTCGTATCCACGACGCGACGCACTCGCTCGTCGACTACAACCGAGCCGGCGTCCCGTTGCTCGAGATCGTGAGCGAGCCCGATCTGCGTTCGGCCGAGGAAGCGCAGCGCTACGTCGAAGAGCTGCGTGCCACGCTGCGCGCCATCGGTGTCTCCGACGTGAAGATGGAAGAGGGATCACTGCGCATCGACGCGAACGTGTCGGTGCGGCCGGTCGGCGCGCTCGAGTACGGGACGCGCGCCGAGATCAAGAACCTCAACTCGCTGCGATCGCTGCGCAGGGCGATCGACCACGAAGTCGCCCGCCAGATCGCGCGGCTCGAAGCCGGCGAGCGCGTCGAGCAGGAGACGCGGCACTGGAACGAAGACGACGGCCAGACGCATTCGATGCGGTCGAAGGAAGAGGCGCACGACTACCGGTACTTCCCCGAACCCGACCTGGTGCCGATCGCGCCGACGAGTGAGATGCGGGCCACCGTGCGATCGTCGATGCCG
Source organism: Acidimicrobiia bacterium (assembly GCA_036277635.1). Lineage (GTDB taxonomy): Bacteria > Actinomycetota > Acidimicrobiia > IMCC26256 > PALSA-610 > DASUMP01. The sequence goes on from DASUMP010000054.1 coordinate 15,647, forward strand.
GAGCTCCCCGCCGCTCGCCGGGCCCGGTTGGTCGAGCAGTGGGGGATCGGCGAGCACGAGGCCGCGGTCCTCGTCGCGACCGACGGCCTCGCCGAGTACGCCGAGGCCGCGGTGCAGGCGCTCACGGCCGGCACGGCCAAGGACGTCGCCAACTGGGCCACGGGTGAGCTGCTCGGGTTCCTGAACGAGACGGGGCTGTCACCCCAGGTGCTCCCGCTCGCGCCCGACGGGCTCGCCGAGCTCGTCGCGCTGGTCGCCGACGCCACGTTGTCGCGCGGGCAGGCGAAGGACGTGCTCGGTGAGGCGCTGCGCGACGGCAAGCGGCCGACCGCGATCGTCGCCGACCGCGGCCTCGCGCAGGTCTCCGACGAGTCGGCACTCTCCGCTGCGATCGACGACGTGTTGGCGGCGAACGCCGACGCGGTCTCCGAGTACCGCGCCGGCGACGACAAGGTGCGCAAGAAGAAGCGCGGCTTCCTGATGGGCGAGGCGATGAAGGCGTTGCGCGGTCAGGGCAACCCCCAAGTGCTCACGCGTCTCCTCGACCAGAAGCTCGACGCCCCCTAACCTCACCCCTCCGCGCGCGTGCGCGCCCCTTCCCCCGACACCGTCGCTGTTCATTGCAGCGATCCCCCGACATACGCGGGTAATCGCTTCAGTGAACGGGGGTGCGGAGGTGGGTGACGACGTGGGTCCAGGCGTCGGGGTCGGTGGCGTAGGGAGCGTTGACGCTGACGCGCTGCACGAGGGAGCCGTAGCGGGCGAGCAGCTCGGGTGCGAGGTCGTCGACGCGCGCACAGACCGCGAAGGTGTCGACCATCTCGTCGGTGAAGAGGCCCGCCATGACGTCCCAGCGGCCCTCCTTCGACAGCCGGTTGAGCTCGGGTTGCAGGTCGCCCCAGCCGTGCACGTCGAGCACCACCTTGTACGCCGGGGTC
>DASUMP010000055.1:0-3707 GCA_036277635.1 Acidimicrobiia bacterium
CGCTTCGCGACGTCGTCGAGGTCGATGCGGCTGCCGGTCGGCTCGTCCACACGTGCAGTCTGTCGCGACCAGACGAAGTGACCAGGGACGATCGGCAGTTCCCCGGCCGACGTCAGCGAGGAGGCACGCTGACGTACGCGCTGCCCCGAATCGAGAACCGCCACAACGACGCGTCACCGCGGCCGGCCGCGAGCCCGATCCGGCGCGACACGAGCGGGTCGGTGGGAGCTGCGACACCGTCGTCGACGACTCGGATCGCACCGCGGGTCACGTCGAACCCGTCGTGACGGCGGTCGAAGCCGAACGCCTGGGCGAGCTTGCCGGGGCCCGAGCACAGGTCGCGATCCCGACGTGCCTTGACGCGCCGCGCGTACATCGCGTCGAGTCCCTCGAGCGGCCCGGCGGCACGGAGCAGCACGGCGTGCGGTCGCGTCCCGGGGCCGCACACGAGGTTGGAGCACCAGTGCATCCCGTACGTGAAGTACACGTACAGCCGGCCGGGCGGTCCGAACATCGACGCGTTGCGGGGCGTCTCACCACCGAACGCGTGGCTGCCGGGATCGTCGCGACCGCAGTAGGCCTCGACCTCGACGAGGCGCGCCGCGAGCCGGCCGTGCTCGGGGTCGTCGTGCACGAGCACCTTGTGCAGCAGCTCGGGCGCGACGTCGAGCGCGTCGCGGTCGTAGAAGCGGCGCGGCAGCGTCCGGCCTCTCACGGTGTGAGCGCGGCCGCCTGCTCCTCCAGCCGCTGCCGCGCCCGTCCGAGCTGCCGCTCGACGAGCTCGTGTTGACCGACCCGCGCCTCGGCCCCGACGTCCTCCCGATGCTCGAGCCCGGCGCCGGCGTCCAGCGACGCATCACGCCCGGGGGTGCCGGGCCCGAGCCGGTGGAGCGCCAGCTGGGACGGGCCCGCCAGCGACTCGAAGAGCAGGCCGCCGCGCTGTCACCGTGAGCGCACGGACGCTCCCGCGCCGCTTCTACGACCGCGACGCGCTCGCGGTCGCGCCCGAGCTGCTGCACAAGGTGCTCGTCCACGACGACCCCGAGCGCGGCCGGCTCGCGGCGCGCCTCGTCGAGGTCGAGGCGTACTGCGGTCGCGACGATCCCGGCAGTCACGCGTACCGAGGCGAGACGCCGCGCAACGCGTCGATGTTCGGACGCCCCGGGCATCTCTACGTGTACTTCACCTACGGGATGCACTGGTGCTCCAACCTCGTGTGCGGTCCCGGTCGGCAGCCGCACGCGGTGCTGCTGCGCGGTGCCGAACCGCTCGACGGCCTCGCCACGATGTACGAGCGGCGTGTGAAGGCGCGACGCGACCGTGACCTGTGCTCCGGCCCCGGCAAGCTCGCGCAGGCGTTCGGATTCGACAAGCGTCACGACGGCGTCGACGTCACCCGGGGTTCGATCCGTGTGATCGACGACGGCACCGCACCGCCGTCGCGTCCGCTCGTCTCGCGTCGCATCGGGATCGCGCCGGGTCGCGGCGACGAGTCGTTGTGGCGCTTCTCTGTCCCCGGGAGCCCGTTCGTGAGTGTGCCCCCACGCTGAGGCGACTGGTCGAACGTCCCTGGCGGCCCCCGGAACCGGCGCGCAGACTGGATCCATGACCGACGCGCCGGTGGGCAGCCGCATCGATCTCGACGAGGTCGCCAAGCGCTATCGCGTCGGCGACGTGACGGTCACTGCGCTCGACGGCGTCGACTTCCACGCAGACGAGGCCGCGTTCGTCGTCATCCTCGGACCGTCAGGGAGTGGCAAGACGACGTTGCTCAACCTGATCGGCGCGCTCGACACGCCGACCGACGGGCGCATCCGGATCAACGGGCACGACATCACCCGTGCGAGTCGCAGCGAACGGTTCGCGGTGCGACGCTCGACCGTGAGCTTCGTGTTCCAGAGCTTCAACCTGTTCCCCGGTCTCACCGCGCTCGAGAACGTGCAGTTCGGCGCCGACGTCGCCGGACGCGCCGACGCGATCGAGGTCGCCGAAGCAGTGCTCGACCAGGTTGGCCTCGGCGCGCGCCTGCATCACTTCCCGCATCAGCTGTCGGGCGGCGAGCAGCAGCGCGTCGCGATCGCGCGCGCTCTCGCGACGGGGAACCCGATCCTGCTCGCCGACGAACCGACGGGCGAGCTCGACTTCCGCACCGGTGTCCAGATCCTCGAGCTGCTGCGGGCCCAGGCTCAGGGCGGTCGGACCGTGCTCGTCGTCACGCACAACCGTGAGATCTCGCGTGTCGCCGACCGGGTCGTCGAGCTCAGCAGCGGGCAGATCGTGGCCGACGGTCCTCCGACCGGCGGACGTGCTCGCATCGACGAGCTGCGCTGGTGAGCGCGAGCCGGTCGTCGACGCTGCGGTTGTGGCTGCGCTGGTCGTGGCGCGACCTGCGCCGGCGCTGGCTGCTCGTCGCCGCCATCGCCGTGATCATCGCGATCGGCACCGGCACCTTCGCCGGGCTCGGCAGCACCGCCACGTGGCGGCGGCTGTCGAACGACGCCAGCTACGCCGCGCTGCGGATGCACGACCTGCGGGTCGAGCTGAGCGAGGGGAGCTACGTCGCCGAGGGTCGGTTGCGGGAGGTCGTCGCGTCGCTGCCGAGCGCCGAGGTCGTCGTCGGCGTGGAGGAGCGGTTGTTCGTCGACACCCAAGTCGACGCCTCGCAGGGCGACGACACCGTCCTCGTCCCCGGCGAGCTCATCGGCGTCGCGCTCGACCGCGACCTCGAGGTCGATGCGCTGCACGTGGCGGAGGGCGGCGCGCCGGGAGTCGCGACGGGGGCCGCGGTGCTCGAGCAGAAGTTCGCCGCGCACTACGACCTTCCGACCGCCGGGACGATCGTCGTGGGCGGCGGCCACGAGCTCGCGTACACCGGTGTCGGTGTCAGCCCCGAGCTGTTCCTCGTGACCGACCAGGCCGCGGGTGTGTTCGGCCAGTCGAACTTCGCGGCGGTGTTCGTGACGCTGGCCGACGCGCAGCGACTCGGCGGTCACGACGGGCAGGTCAACGACCTGGTGCTGCGCCTCGCGCCCGGTACCGACCGCGATCGCATCCAGGCCGAGCTCGAAGCCGCGCTCGTCGGCGCGCTCCCCGACGTGGGTGCCACGGTCACGACGCGCGACGACGACCAGGCGTACCGCGTGCTCTACGACGACATCGACAACGACCAGCAGCTGTGGAACCTGTTCGCGATCGTGATACTCCTCGCCGCGAGCTTCGCCGCGTTCAACCTCATCAGCCGCATCGTCGACGCCGAACGCCGCGAGATCGGTGTCGGCATGGCGCTCGGCGCGCGGCCCCGTCGACTCGCGGTGCGGCCGATGCTGGTGGGCGCGCAGGTCGCCGCGCTCGGCGTCGTGCTCGGCGTCGGGATCGGATTGCTGCTCGGCGCGGCGATGCGCTCGCTCCTCATCGAGTTCCTGCCGCTGCCGGAGTGGCGCACGCCGTTCCAGCTCGGCGTCTACGTGCGCGCCGCCGCGCTCGGACTCGCGCTGCCGGTCGTGGCGACCGCGATCCCGGTGTGGCGCGCGGTGCGCGTCGAACCCGTCGATGCCATCCGCACCGGGCCGCACTCGGCGCGCGCGCAGCGCTCCGGGCTCGCGCCCCTGCTCGCTCGGCTGCCGCTCGGCCGGCGGACCCTCGTGCAGATGCCGTTCCGGGAGACGTTGCGCGCGCCGCGGCGCACCCTGCTCACGGTGCTCGGCATC
>DASUMP010000056.1:0-18501 GCA_036277635.1 Acidimicrobiia bacterium
AGTCGAGCCACGAGCTCCAGTAGGTGCCGCCGGGCACGTCGAGGAGCACGATCGGCGACGGTTGCGCCTTGCCGGTCTGCACCAGGGTGAGGAGCTCGAACGCTTCGTCCATCGTGCCGAACCCGCCCGGCAGCAGCACGAAGCCGCTCGACTCCTTCACGAACGAGAGCTTGCGGGTGAAGAAGTAGCGGAAGTTCAGGAGCTTCGGGTCGCCGGTGAGGAACTGCGTGGTCGTGGCCTCGAACGGCAGGCGGATTCCCACGCCGAACGAGTTCTCCGATCCGGCACCTTCGATCCCCGCCTCCATGATCCCCGGGCCTGCCCCGGTGATCACCATCCAGTCGGCCTGCGCGAGGTCGTGCGCGATCTGCACGGTCTGCGCGTAGAGCGGGTCGTCGCGTTCGGTGCGGGCGGAACCGAAGATCGCGGCCTTGCGCGCCGAACGGTACGGTGCGAACACCGCGAACGCTTCGTGCATCTCGCGCAGCGCCGCGTTCGCGATCTTGAGGTCGCCACGCGGCGTGCGCGACAACCCGAGCCGAACGGCCGACACGACCAGCTCGAAAACGAGATCGGAATCGGCGGCGCCGGTGAGCCCGACCAGCTCCTCGATGCGGCGATCGAGCTCGACGTCGCCGGTGCGATAGCGCGGCAGCCGCGGTGTCATCGCGGTCGACACTACCGGCCGGACCGGGCGCCGCCGGCGGGCGTCAGCGGCTGGAGCCGGCGCCGAAGAGTCGATCGCCGGCGTCGCCGAGCCCGGGCGTGATGAACGCGTGATCGTTCAAGCCCGGGTCGAGGGCGGCGGTGAAGATGGCCACGTCGTGCCCCGCGGCCTCCACGTGCCGGACCCCTTCGGGCGCCGCGATCATGCACAACGCGACGAGGCGGCTCGCTCCACGCGCCGCGACCATCGCGCACGCCACCGCGAGCGATCCTCCCGTCGCGAGCATCGGATCGATCACGTAGACCGTGCGGCCCGCGAGGTCGTCGGGGAGCTTCTCGCAGTACGCCACGGGACGGAAGGTCTCCTCGTCGCGGCGCAGCCCGATGACGCCGACCTCCGCAGCCGGCAGCGCGGTGAGCACGCCGTCGAGGAGCCCGAGGCCCGCGCGCAACACCGGGACGACGAGCGGTCCCGGCTCGACGACCCGACGGCCCTCCGCGGGCAGGCCGAGCGGCGTCGTCACCGTCGTGGCCTCGGTCTGCAGCTCGCGCGTCGCTTCGTAGGCGAGGAACGTCGCGACCTCGCGCGTGAGGCGGCGGAAGTCGGTCGCGGTCGTGCGCTCGTCGCGCATCTGGAGCACGCGGTCGGCGACGAGCGGGTGGTCGATCACGGTGAGTGACATCGCGAACACGCTCCCCAGAAGGTAGAAAGGCCCGGACCAGAAGAGACGGTCCACCGTTGGAGACCGGGGCTGCGGCATCCTACGGTCTGCTCCGGCGGCTCCATGCCGTCGGCGCGTCGGCACCCGGGCGGAGCACTGCTTCCCACGAGTGACCGGGGTGCCCCGAGAGAAAGAGGAGTGCGCGTGCGTAGACGACGGGGATTGATGTTCCTGGCCGCGATGATGAGCCTCACGCTCGTCGCCGCGGCCTGTGGTGATGACGACGACGACGAACCGGGTGCGAGCGACACCACCGCGGCGGGTGACACCACACCGACGACGTCGGGTGGTGGCCAAGGCGTGCTCGAGCCGACGCTCGACGATCTGTGCCAGGAGGCGCTCGACGCCGGGATCGAGGCGCCCGACGACTTCAAGGTCAGTCTGGTCACCGACATCGGCAAGGTCGACGACCGCACGTTCAACCAGTACGCGTACGAGGCGATGATCGCCGCAGGCGAGTGCTTCGACATCGAGACGAGCTTCATCGAGACCGCGTCGGAAGCCGACTACGCGAAGAACCTCGATACGACCCTCAGTGGGAACCCGAGCGTGGTGATCACGAACGGGTTCTTGCTCGCCACGGACACGCTCGCCGCGGCCGAGGCGAACCCCGAAGTGCAGTTCATCGGGATCGACCAGTTCCAAGAGGCGTTCCCCGACAACTACATCGGCGTGCTCTTCCGTGAGGACCAGGGCGGCTTCCTCGCCGGCGTCGCCGCGGGTCTGCTCACCGAGACCAACGTCGTCGGCGTGGTCGGCGGTCGTGAAGACGTCCCGCCGGTCGTGCGGTTCGTCAACGCCTACGAAGCCGGCGCCAAGTCCGTGAACCCCGACGTGCGCGTGATCCACACGTACAACGAGTCGTTCACCGACACCGCCAAGGGTGCCTCCGACGCGCAGCAGATGATCGGCGAAGGCGCCGACGTCATCTTCGGCGCCGGCGGCAAGACCGGCTCCGCCGGCGTCCAGGAAGCGACCAAGCAGGGCAAGTGGGGCATCGGTGTCGACCAGGACGAGTACTTCTCGACCTTCGACGGCGGCAACGCCCCCGGCTCGGAGTACCTCGCGACCTCGGCCGTGAAGCGGGTCGACCTCGCGGTGTTCCAGAACATCGTGGCGGCGCTCGACGGGTCGTTCGCGGGCGGCATCTTCACGCTCGAGGCGGCCAACGACGGCATCACCTACGCACCGTCGCGTGACGCGGCCGTGCCCCAAGACGTGCTCGACGCACTCGAAGAGACGCGGCTCGGTCTCGCCGACGGCTCCATCGACACCGGCGTCGACCCCGTCACCGGATTGCCCAAGTAGCTGACTGCGGACCGGGGGCCACGCGGCCCCCGGTCCGCTCGTCACCCCTGGACCGTCCCCGCGGCGGGGACCTGACGACAGGACGGTGATGGCGGGAGCCGACGACCGCGTCCCGGTGCTGCGTGTCCGCGGTGTCACCAAGACCTTCCCTGGCGTCGTGGCGAATCGGGACGTCGACTTCGACCTGCGCCCGGGCGAGGTCCACTGCCTCCTCGGCGAGAACGGCGCCGGGAAGAGCACGCTCGTCAACGTCGTGTTCGGGTTGTACCAACCCGACGCCGGGGAGATCCTCGTGCGTGGCGAGCCGGTGCGGTTCCGGAGCTCCTCCGATGCGATCGCGGCCGGCATCGGCATGGTGCACCAGCACTTCCAGCTGATCCCCGTGTTCACGGTCGCCGAGAACGTCGTGCTCGGGACCGAGACCCGCAAGGGCCTCGTGCTCGACCTCGACCACACGCGCGACCGACTGCGCGACATCGCGACCGAGTACGGCATCGAGGTCGACCCCGACGCGCGGGTCGAAGACCTGTCGGTCGGCGAGCAGCAGCGCGTCGAGCTCGTGAAGGCGCTCTACCGCGAGGCCGAGATCCTGATCCTCGACGAGCCGACCGCCGTGCTCACGCCGGGTGAGGTCGACGAGTTCTTCGGGGTCGTGCGCAACCTCGTCGCGCAAGGCAAGTCGATCGTCTTCATCACCCACAAGCTGCGCGAAGTGCTCGCGGTCGCAGACCGGATCACCGTGCTGCGCGGCGGGCGCGTCGTCGGGACCCAAGACGTCGAGGGAGCGACGCAGCAGAGCCTCGCCAACCTGATGGTCGGGCGCGACGTCGTGTTCGAGATCGCGAAGGGTCCGGCCGAACCCGGCGCGGCGGTTCTGCGGGTCACCGATCTCGGCGTGTTCGACGACCGCGGCGTCGAGACCGTGCACGACTTCTCGGTGGAGGTGCGCGCGGGCGAGATCCTCGGCGTCGCCGGCGTCGAGGGGAACGGTCAGCGCGAGCTCGTCGAGGCGATCGCCGGGATGCGCACTCCGCACGCCGGCCGCATCGAGATCGACGGTCACGACACGACGCACAAGAGTCCCCGCGACGTCGCGCGACTCGGTGTCGGGCACGTGCCCGAAGACCGCAACAAGCACGGAGTCATCGGCGCCTTCTCCATCGCCGACAACCTCGTGCTCAACGAGTACTACCGCACCCCGTACGCGCGCCGGCTCCTGCGCAACGACCGCGCGATCGACGCCCGCGCCCATGAGCTCGTCGAAGCGTTCGACATCCGCACTCCCGGCATCGACGTACCCGTCGACAACCTCTCGGGGGGCAACCAGCAGAAGGTCATCATCGCCCGTGAGCTCTCCGGCGATCCGAAGCTGCTCATCGTCGCGCAACCCACGCGCGGCCTCGACGTCGGATCGATCGAGTTCATCCACCGCCGGATCATCGAGATGCGTGACCGCGGCGTCGCGGTGCTGCTCGTCTCGGCCGAGCTCGACGAGATCCTCACGCTGGCCGACCGGGTCGGCGTGCTGTACCGCGGCGAGCTCGTGGGCGAGTTCGACCGCGCCGAGGCGACGCGGGAGCGGCTCGGCTTGCTGATGGCATCCGGACGCGTCGACGCGGCGGCACCGGCATGACCGACACGACCGAGACCACTCGCGAGCGCAGCGGCGCCCACCGGTTCCTCGACGCGTACTTCGCTGCCGCGCCGGTGCTCGTGCCGGTATACGCGATCCTGCTCGCCTTCGTCGTCGGCGGAATGATCATCCTCGCGATCGGCGACAACCCGTTCGAGGCCTATTGGGCGCTCGTGCGCGGCATGTTCGGCAGCACGGATCGCATCGCCGCGTCGCTCGGTCGTTCCACGCCCTTCATCGGCGCGGCGCTCGCGGTGGCGTTCGCGTTCCGCGCCGGGCTGTTCAACATCGGCGCCGAGGGTCAGCTGCTCGTCGGCGCGACCGTCGCCGCGTGGGTCGGCACCTTCAGCTTCCTCGACGACTTCCCGGCTCTGATCGCGGCGCCGCTCGTGCTCACCGCCGGCGTCGTCGGTGGCGGCATCTACGGCGGCATCCCCGGGTTCCTCAAGACCCGCACCGGCGCGCACGAAGTCATCGTCACGATCATGCTCAACAACATCGCCGTGCTCTACGTGCGGTGGTTGGTGAGCTCGCAGGACCCGGTGATCCTGCGCGACACGAACGCGTCGGTGCCTCGCACCGAGCCGCTCCCGGATCCCGCCCGGCTCCCCGAGCTCGTCGACAGCACGCCGCCGCTGCACCTCGGCTTCATCGTGATGTTGCTCCTGTGCGTGTTCGTCTGGTTCGTGCTCCAGCGCACGACCACGGGCTTCGAGGTCCGCTCGGTCGGCACCAACCCGCACGCCGCGCGCTACGCGGGCATGAACGCCAACCGCACGATCGTGCTCGTCATGGTCCTCGCGGGCTCGTTCGCGGGTCTGGCCGGCGCGGGCGAGATCGCGGGCACGAGCGGCTTCCTCAGCCCCGGCGTGTTCGTAGCGATCGGGTTCGACTCGATCGCGATCGCGCTCCTCGCGCGCGCGAACCCGTTCGCGATCGTTCCCGCCGCGATCCTCTGGGGCTCCATGCTCACCGGCGCGGGCCTCATGCAACAGGAGACCGGTCTCTCCATCGACGTCGTGCGCATCGTGCAGGCGCTCGTCCTGCTCTTCGTCGCCGCCGACGTGATCGTGCGCACGCTGTTCCGGGTGCGGCGCAAGGCGAGTGACGCGCTGGAGACCACGCAGCTGAGCACGGGATGGGGGTCGGCGACGTGACCGCCACGACACTTCCCGCAACCCGAGGGCTGCCCCGGTTCGGGCGGCTCCAGACGATCGGGCTGATCTACGCGCTCTTCGGCGCGTTCCTCACGTTCAACGTGGTGCCGAACCTCGAGCGCGTCGACAAGGCGGTCACGTTCGAACCGCCGCCCGACCCGCTGACCCTGTCGTTCGACCCCCGCCTCGTTGCTGCAATCATCGGCGTCGTCTTCATCGGCACCGGCGTGAGCACGTTCCTCGGCCCGCGCCTCGAGCGGGTCGCCCACTACGGCTTGATCGTGTCGACGGCGTGCATCGCGCCGCTGATCATCGTGCTCGCGCTCGCGCTCTCCGACACGGCCGACACGAACGTGTTGCAGCTGATGGTCGAGTCGCTGCGGCTCGGCACGCCGATCGCCCTCGGCGCGATGGCGGGTTTGTGGTGCGAGCGCGCCGGTGTCGTCAACATCGGGATCGAAGGCATGATGCTCGGCTCTGCCGGCGTCGGCTTCGCGGTCTACGCGACGATCGGAGAAGGCACCGGCGGCACGTGGCTGTGGATCTCGATCCTCGTCGCGATCCTCACCGGCGGGTTGATCGCCTTGCTGCACGCGATCGTCGCGGTGAGCTTCCGCACCGACCAGATCATCTCGGGTGTCGTGATCAACCTGCTCGCGCTGGGAGGGACGGGGTTCCTGCGCTCGGAGATCATCGTCCCGAGCGGCGTGTCGTCGGGTGAGAGCACCTCCACGATCGCACTGCCGGGACTGTCCGACATCCCGATCGTCGGTTCGCAGGTGTTCACCCAGAAGCCGATCTTCTACGCGATGTTCGTGGTGGTGGCGCTGAGCTGGTTCGTGCTGTTCAAGACGCCGTTCGGCCTCCGGGTGCGCGCGTGCGGCGAGCACCCGCACGCGGCAGAGACGCTCGGCATCAACGTGATCCGCACCCGGTACACCGCGGTGATCGTCGGCGGGCTCATCGCCGGCCTCGCGGGCGCGTGGTACTCGCTCGAGACCCAGGGCGGCTTCGAGGACAACATGACCAGCGGCGCCGGGTTCATCGCGCTGGCCGCGCTGATCTTCGGCAAGTGGAAGCCGTGGACGGCGTTCGCGGGGGCGATGCTGTTCGGTTTCAGCCGCGCGCTCGGGACCCGCCTGCAGATCCTCGGCGTCGAGATCGGCGACTTCTCGATCCCGAGCGAGTTCTGGCAGTCGCTGCCGTTCGTGGTCACGATCATCGTGGTCGCGGGCGCGATCGGGCGCGCGGTCGCGCCCGCCGCCGACGGGCAGCCGTACCAGCGTTCGCGATGACCGGGGTCGACTGGGACGCGCTGCGCGCCGAGGCCGCCGCGATCGCGAGGCGCGCCCACGCGCCGTACTCGCGGCTGCACGTGGGCGCGGCGGCACTCGTCGACGACGGCCGGGTGGTGAGCGGGTGCAACGTGGAGAACGCGTCGTACGGCCTCACCCTCTGCGCCGAGTGCGGCGTGGTGTCGGCGCTCCACGCGAGCGGCGGCGGGCGGCTCGTGGCGGTCGCGGTGCGTGCCGACGACGGCACCCCGCTCATGCCGTGCGGACGGTGCCGGCAGCTCCTGTGGGAGGCCGGCGGCCCCGACCTCCTCGTCGACGGCGACGGGACGGTGCGGCCGATGCGCGAGGTGCTCCCCGGCGCGTTCGACGCACGGGAGCTGCCCGGCGCGACGAGCGGCGGCGCGTGATGGACGCCGTCGACGTCATCCGTACCAAGCGCGATGGCGGGCGGCTCTCCGACGAGCAGATCCGCTGGTTCCTCGAGGCGTACACCGCGGGTGACATCGCCGACGAGCAGGCGTCCGCGCTGTTGATGGCGATCGTGTTCCGCGGCCTCGACGCCGACGAGCTCGCGACCTGGACGCGCACGATGCTCGAGTCGGGCGATCGGCTCGACCTCGCGGCGGTCCCGAACCCCACCGTCGACAAGCACTCGACCGGCGGGGTGGGCGACAAGGTGTCGCTCGTGCTCGCGCCCCTCGTCGCCGCCTGCGGCGCGGCCGTCCCGCAGCTGTCGGGCCGTGGGCTCGGCCATACCGGCGGCACGCTCGACAAGATGGAAGCCATCCCCGGGTGGCGCGCGGATGTCACTCCGGCGCGCATGGTCGAGATCCTCACCGACGTCGGCGCGGTCATCGCCGCGGCGGGGAGCGGTCTCGCGCCGACCGACCGCAAGCTCTACGCGCTGCGCGACGTGACGGGGACAGTCGAGTCGATCCCGCTCATCGCGTCGTCGATCATGTCGAAGAAGCTCGCCGAAGGGACCAGCGCGCTGGTGCTCGACGTGAAGATCGGATCGGGTGCGTTCCTCCCCGAACCTGAGCGCGCCCGGCTTCTCGCCGAGACGATGGTCGGGATCGGCGAGGCGAACGGGGTGCGCACCCGAGCCCTGCTGACGCGCATGGACACGGTGCTCGGACGGACCGCCGGGAACGGCCTGGAGGTGATCGAGTCGGTCGAGACGCTGCGCGGTGGTGGACCACCCGACCTCGTCGAGGTGACAGTCGCGCTCGCCCGCGAGATGCTCGAGCTGGTGGGCATCGACACCGACCCCGCGCCGGTGCTCGCGTCCGGCGCTGCGTACCCGGTGTGGGAGGCGATGGTCGCGGCCCAGGGCGGCGATCCGAGCGCGCCGCTCGCGGTCGCGCCGCATCGACGGACCGTGCCCGCGCCTGGGAGCGGCGTCGTGCAGCGGCTCGACGCGCGCTCGGTTGGGATCGCCGCGTGGCGCCTCGGTGCGGGGCGGGCCCGCAAGGAGGATCCGGTGAGTGCAGCGGCCGGCATCGTGTGCCTGGCCAAGCCCGGCGACGAGGTGCGCGCCGGCGCACCGTTGCTCGAGCTGCACACCGACGATCCCGACCGCTTCGACGGGGCGCTCGACGCGCTCGACGGCGCGTGCACGGTGGGCGACGATCCTCCCGAAGCGGTGGCGCTCGTCGCCGAGCGCGTCGGGCCGACCTGAGCCGAACGTACGATGGCTCCGTGACCGCCCCGACACGCGCCGCCATCCGCGAGGCGCCGAAGGTGGTGCTGCACGATCATCTCGACGGAGGGCTCCGGCCCGCCACGATCGTCGAGCTCGCCGAACAGGGCGGCTACGGCGCGTTGCCCACGCACGATCCCGCCGAGCTCGCCACGTGGTTGAAGCGGGGCGCGAGCCGCAGCGATCTCGTGCTCTACCTCGAGACGTTCGAACACACGGTCGGCGTCATGCAGACCCGAGACGCGCTCGCTCGCGTCGCGCGTGAGTGCGCGGAAGATCTCGCCGCCGACGGCGTGGTCTACGCCGAGGTGCGCTTCGCTCCCGAGCTGCACCTCCAGCAGGGCTTGTCGCTCGACGAGGTCGTCGACGCGGTGCTGGCGGGCTTCCGCGAAGGAAGCGCCGGACGGCGGATCACGCTGCGCACGCTCGTCACCGCGATGCGCACCGCGGCGCGCTCGGTCGAGATCGCGGAGCTCGCGATCCGCTGGCGGGACCGCGGCGTCGTTGGCTTCGACATCGCCGGTGCCGAAGCCGGACACCCGCCGTCGCGCCACCTCGACGCGTTCCAGCGCGTGCTGCAAGAGAACTTCCACATCACGATCCACGCCGGCGAAGCGTTCGGTCTGCCGTCGATCTGGGAAGCGGTGCAGGAATGCGGCGCCGAACGCCTCGGGCACGGCGTGCGCATCGTCGACGACATCGCCCTCGACGGCGGCGGCGAGCCCCGGCTCGGGCGGCTCGCGGCGTTCGTGCGCGACCGGCGGGTCCCGCTCGAGATGTGCCCGTCGTCGAACGTGCACAGCGGTGCCGCGCCGTCGATCGCCGAGCACCCGATCGGTCTCCTGACCCGCTTGCGGTTCCGCGTCACGGTGAACACCGACAACCGGCTGATGAGCGACATCACGATGACCGACGAGCTCACCGGCCTCGTCGAAGCGTTCGGGATCGGCTGGGACGTCATCGAGTGGTGGACGCTCAACGCGATGAAGAGCGCGTTCATCCACTACGACGAGCGCCTCGAGCTCATCAACGGCGTGATCAAACCGCACTACGCGCCGCTCAAGGCGGTCGCGGGCGGCGACTGGGTGACGCCGGCGTCGGCCTAGCCGAGCCGCTCCAACACGCCGCGCAGCAGCGCGACCATCCGACTGCCCGCGTCGCGTCCGGTCGCGAGCACCTCGGCGTGATCGAGGCCGCCGCTCGCGAGTCCGGCGGCCGGGTTCGTGACGAGCGAGATGCCGAGCACCTGGGCGCCGAGGTGGCGGGCCGCGATCGTCTCGAGCACGGTCGACATCCCGACGAGATCGGCGCCGAACGTCGCCAGCATGCGGATCTCCGCGGGTGTCTCGTAGGCGCCGCCGAGCAGACCGGCGTACACGCCTTCGTGCAGGGTCGGGTCGACCTCGCGCGCGAGGGCGCGCAGCGCGGGGGAGTACGCGTCGACGAGGTCGGTGAAGCGCGACGGGAACCCCGACGGCGGCGGGGGTCCCCCGAGCGGCGTGTGCCCGGTGAGGTTCAGCTGATCGGCGATGAGCACGGGCTCGCCGACCCGCAACACATCGGGACGCAGCGAACCCGCCGCGTTCGTGAGCACCACGGTGCTGCACCCGGCCATGATCGCGGTGCGCACGCCGTGCACGACCACGTCGGGCGAATGGCCTTCGTACAGGTGGCTCCGCCCGTTGAGCACGAGGACGGCGTGGTCGCCGACCGTCATCGAGCGCAGCTCGCCACGGTGGCCGCCCACGGTCGGGGCTGGGACGCCGGGCAGGTCGGCGAGCGGCGTGACCGTGTGGGTCTCGCCGAGGTCGTCGGCGGCGTCGCTCCAGCCCGAGCCGAGCACCACGACCGCGTCGTGACGGTCGCGGCTCGTGAGCTCGGCGAGGCGGGTGGCCGCGTCGCGCGCCGCGGCGTAGGGATCGGTCACGGCGTCGGACTCCTCGTGATGACGGTGGCGACGAGCTCGGGCAGCTCGCGGAGCGTATCGATCGACCAGTAGCCGTCGTGCTCGGTGGGCGGCTCGGCGTGCTCGAGCTCCCACGTCAGGTGGTACGGCACGTGCACCGCGCGCCCGCCGAGCGCGAGCACCGGCAGCACGTCGGAGCGCACGGAGTTGCCGACCATCACGAACCGGGCGGGCTCCACGCGGGTGGCTGCGATGACGCGAGCGAACGTGCGCTCGTCCTTCTCGTGGACGATCTCGATCCGCTCGAAGAAGTCTGCGAGTCCCGATCGCGCGATCTTCGACTCCTGGTGGAACAGGTCGCCCTTGGTGACGAGCACCAGGCGATGGTGCGCGGCGAGCTGCGCGACGACCTCGTCGACACCGTCGATCAGCTCGACCGGGTGCGCGAGCATCTCCTTGCCGAGCTCGAGGATCTGCTGCACCTCGCCGGCGGTCACCGCACCCTCGGTGACCTCGATCGCGGTCTCGATCATCGACAGCATGAAGCCCTTCACGCCGTAGCCGAAGAGCTCGAGGTTGCGCCGTTCCGTGTCGAGGAGCCGCTCGTCGAGGACCGCGGGATCGCTGCGGTGCGCGAGGAGCTCGCGGTAGCGCGCCTGCGTGTCGGCGAAGATCCCTTCGTTGTGCCACAGCGTGTCGTCGCCGTCGAACGCGATGACCTCGATCATGCGCCCTTGGGGTGCCAGACCGTCTTCAGCTCCATCGTCGCGAGCAACGCGTCGGGCGACTGGGCCGCGTCGGTGCCGTACGCGGGATCCGTGCCGAGCGGACGCACCACCCGCTTCACGTTGTCGGCCGCGAGGCGCTCGAGCTCGGGGGCGAGACCTGCCGGCGCCCCGGTCACGTCGATCGCGTCGATGTCGAGGTGGCCGGCCAGCCACGGACCGAGCTCCGCGACGTGACCGCTCAGCAGGTTCACCACGCCGGCCGGCAGGTCGGACGTCGCGAGCACCTCGGCCAGCGTCATCGCGGGCAGCGGCGCGCCCGCCGAGCACAGCGCGACGGTCGTGTTCCCGGCCGCGAGCGCCGGCGCGAGGTGCGACACGAGCCCGAGCAGCGGGGGAGCGTCGGGAGCGAGCACCGCGACGACGCCGGTCGGTTCGGGGATCGTGAAGTCGAAGTACGGCCCCGCGACCGAGTTCACGGTGCCGGCGACGTGCGCGATCTTGTCGGTCCAGCCCGCGTACCAGACCCACCGGTCGATCGCGCGGTCGACCTCGGTGGTCGGGTCGGGCGCACCCGCGTGCTGGAGCTCGTCGCAGAATTGGTCGCGACGACCCTCGAGCATCTCCGCGATCCGGTAGAGGATCTGTCCCCGGTTGTACGCCGTCTTCGCCGCCCATCCGGGCGCAGCGGCGCGCGCGGCGCGCACGGCGTCGCGCACGTCCTTGCGCGAACCCTGCGCCGCCCACGCGAGCGTGGTGCCGTCGGCGGCGTGCACCGGATACGAACGTCCCGACTCGGAGCGCACGAACTCACCGCCGACGAACAGCTTGTAGGTCTTGCGCACATCCAGGCGGTCGGTCATCGCGCCACCAGCTCCACGTAGGGGTGCAGACCCGCCAACCCGCCCTCGCGACCGAACCCGCTCTCGCGGAACCCGCCGAACGGGCTCGTGGGATCGAAGCGGTTGAAGGTGTTCGCCCACACCACGCCGGCGCGCAAGTGGTCGGCCATCCACAAGATCTTCGAGCCCTTCTCGGTCCACACCCCCGCGGAGAGCCCGTACGGCGTGTTGTTCGCCTTCGCGACCGCTTCGTCGGGCGTGCGGAACGTGAGCACCGACAGCACCGGGCCGAAGATCTCCTCGCGCGCGACGCGGTGCGCGGGGTGGACCTCGGTGAACACGGTCGGCGGGAACCAGTACCCGCGGTCGGGGAGCTCGCACGGGGGCTGGTAGAGCTGCGCGCCCTCGTCGACGCCGGCGGCGACCAGCTCGCGGATCCGGTCGAGCTGGACCCGCGAGTTGATCGCACCCAGGTCGGTGTTCTTGTCGAGCGGGTCGCCGACCCGCAGCGTCGCGAGGCGCTCGCGCAGCTTCGTCATCACCAGGTCGGCGACCGACTCCTGGACGAGCAGGCGGGAACCCGCGCAGCACACGTGTCCCTGGTTGAACCAGATGCCGTTGACGATGCCTTCTACGGCCTGGTCGATGGCCGCGTCCTCGAACACGACGTTGGCGGCTTTGCCCCCGAGCTCGAGGGTCAACCGCTTCCCGCTCCCCGCGATCGTGCGCTGGATCTCCTTGCCGACCTCGGTCGAGCCGGTGAACGCGATCTTGTCGACGCCCGAGTGGGCGACCAGCTCGGCGCCGGCGAGCGGACCGCCGGTGACGATGTTGACCACGCCCGGGGGCACGCCGGCTTCGTCGAGCACGCTCGCGAGGAGCAGCGCAGTGAGCGGCGTCGTCTCCGCGGGCTTCAACACGACCGTGTTGCCGGTCGCGAGCGCGGGAGCGAGCTTCCACGCCGCCATCAGCAGCGGGAAGTTCCACGGGATGATCTGGCCCGCGACGCCGACGGGTCGCGGCGTGCGGTGCGCGAACGCGTAGTCGAGCTTGTCGGCCCATCCGGCGTAATAGAAGAAGTGCGCGGCCGCGAGCGGCACGTCGACGTCGCGCGACTCCTTGATCGGCTTGCCGCCGTCGAGGGTCTCGAGCACCGCGAACTCACGGCTGCGCTCCTGCAGCATGCGGGCGATCCGGTAGAGCAGCTTCGACCGATCGGCGCCGGATCGCGCGGCCCACGCCGGGAACGCGTCGCGCGCCGCGCGCACCGCAGCGTCGACGTCGGCGGCGTCGGCGAGCGCGAACCGCGCGAGCGGCTCCTCCGTCGCGGGGTTCAGGCTCTCGATCCACTGACCCGAGCGCGGCTCGACCCACTGCCCGCCGATCCACAGGTCGTAGCGGTCCTGCAGGTGGACGGGCGCGGTCGACTCGCGCGACGGCGCGTACTCGATCGGCCCGCCGCGCGCGGTGGGTGCAGGGACGAGACCGTCGGACATCGCGTTCATCCCAACGTGAAGTGATCGGGGTTCTGGTAGCGCCCGGTGCGCAGCCACTGCCGCTGCATCAACATGTCGTTGAGGACGCTCGACGCGCCGATCCGGAACCAGTCGGGGTCGAGCCACGCCGGTCCGAGGGTCTCCTGGACGACGACGAGGTACTGCCACGCGGTCTTCGCCGCCCGCACGCCGCCGGCGACCTTCAGTCCGATCGGCCGGCCCGTCTCGCGAGCGAAGTCGCGGATCGCCTCGGCCATGCACAGCGCCGTGGGGAGGGTGGCGTTCACGCCGATCTTGCCGGTGGACGTCTTGATGAAGTCGGCACCCGCCGCCATCGCGAGCACGGACGCGCGCCGGATCTGGTCGTACGGCCCGAGCTCGCCGGTCTCGAGGATCACCTTCAGGTGCGCGTCGCCGCACGCGTCCTTCGACGCGACGATGTCGTCGAACGCGTCGCCGTAGCGACCCGACAGGAACGCGGAGCGATCGAGGACCATGTCGATCTCGTCGGCCCCCGCGGCGACAGCGGCGCGGATCTCGGCGATCCGCGCGTCGCGCGGACCGAGCCCGCTCGGGAACGCGCCGGCGACGCTCGCGACCTTCACACCGGATCCCGCCAGCGCGGCGACCGCGACGGGCACGAGGTTCGGATACACGCAGACCGCGGCGACGGGCGGGCACGTGGGGTCGCTCGGATCGGGACGGCGAGCTTTCGCACACAGCGACTCGACGCGCCCGGGCGTGTCGGACCCTTCGAGCGTGGTGAGGTCGGTGCAGCGGATCGCGAGGTCGAGCGCGGCGAGCTTGGCGCTCTGCTTGATCGAGCGTCCCCCGAGCGCGGCGGCCCGGGCCTCGAGGCCGACGGCGTCGACCGCAGCGACGCTCACCCCTCGCAGGGTCCACGGCTCGTCGCGCCGAGCGACGTCGGTGCTCACCGCCCCATCATCGCAGCCCGGTGGCCGCGCCGACGTCGGCTCGGAGGGTGGCCAACCGGCGCTCGGCGGCGGCCCGAGCGCTCGCGACGTCGGCGCCGACCGGTTCGACCACCTCGAAGTAGCACTTCAGCTTCGGTTCGGTGCCGCTCGGGCGGATCAGGACGCGCGACGAGTCCGCCAGGTCGAGTTGGACCACGTCGGCCGCGGGCAGCCCGGTCGTGGGCGCCAGGAAGTCGGTGACCGCCGCCACCTCGACGCCGCCGAGCGATGCCGGGGGCGCGCTGCGGACGCGCTGCATCAGCGCTGACATCTCGGCGGCGCCGGCGGCGCCCTCGAAGCGCACCGACCACTGGCTCGTCGCGTGCACCCCGTGGACGCGCGCGAGGTCGTCGAGCGCGTCGGTGAGGGTGCGTCCGGCGGCGAGCAGCTCGGCGGTCATCGCCGCGACCGCCAGCGCGGCGGTGAGACCGTCCTTGTCGCGGGCGTGCGGGCCGATCGCGTAGCCGAGTGCTTCCTCGTAGCCACAGACGAAGCGCAGCGTCGGCCGGTCCTCGACGGCGCGGGCGATCCACTTGAAGCCGGTGAGGACGCGCGCCGAGCTCGCGCCGTGCGCCGCCGCGATGCGATCGAGGAGCGTCGACGACACGATCGTCGTGACCGCGAGTCGGTCGGTCCCCGAGCCGCGGCGCAGCAACCACTCGGCGAGGAGCGCGCCGAGCTCGTCGCCGGTGAGGCGGCGGTACCCGTCGGTGGTCGGGACCGCGACGGCGAGCCGGTCGGCGTCGGGATCGTTGGCGAGCACGATGTCGGCGCCGGTGCGTTGCGCGGTCGCGAACGCGAGGTCCAGCGCGCCCGGCTCCTCGGGGTTCGGGAAGACCGTGGTCGGGAAGTCGGGGTCGGGCTCGCTCTGCTCGGCGACGACGACCGGCGCGTCGAACCCCGCACGCGCGAACAGCGGGAGCAGCACGTCGCGGCCGACGCCGTGTAGCGGCGTGTAGGCGATCCGTACCGCCCGCGGTCCGGCGTAGGGCACGGTCGCGAGCGCCTCGTCGAGGTAGGCGCCGATGACGTCGTCGCCGATCGCACCGATCCGCGACGAGTCGTGCGCCAACGGGATCTCGGTCGCCGGTCCGGCCGACGCGATGTGGCTCGCGATCTCCGTGTCGACCGGGGCGGTGATCTGCGCGCCGTTGCCTTCGTAGACCTTGTAGCCGTTGTCGGGCGCGGGGTTGTGGCTGGCGGTGACCATCACGCCTGCGGCGGCGCCGAGATGGCGGACCGCGAACGCGGTGACGGGCGTCGGCCAGCACCGATCGGCGAGGTGCACGCGCAGGCCGGCGGCGGCGAGCACGGCCGCGCTGTCGTGGGCGAACTCGCGCGACTGGTGGCGGGCGTCGTAGCCGATCACGACGCCGCGCTCAGCGGCGCCGGAGCGTGCTTCGAGCAGGAACGTCGCGAGGCCGCGCGCGGCGGCGCGCACCACCGCGACGTTCATGCGCGACGGCCCGCCGCCGAGGGCGCCCCGGAGCCCGGCGGTGCCGAACTCGAGCGGCCCCGCGAACCGATCCGCGAGCGCGGACGCGTCGTCGGCGGCGAGGAGGGCTTCGAGCTCGGCGCGGGTGTGCGGGTCGGGGTCGGCGTCGATCCACGCCCGCACGGCGGCGGCGAGCGCGGGATCGATCACGTCTCGAGCACCGGCCGGGCCAGCACCGTCAGATCCGCCTCGGGGCGCGCGCCCAGGTGCGAGATCACTTCGGCGGCCGCCATCGAGCCGAGATGCGCGCACGTCGCCAGACCGAGACCGTTCGTGTAGCCGTGGAGGAACCCGGCGGCGTAGAGGTCGCCCGCGCCGGTGGTGTCGACGAGTCGAGCGGCGGGGTCGGCGTCGATCACGTGCACCTCGTCGCCGGAGACGATGACCGAGCCCTTCTCGGAGCGGGTCAGCGCCGCGACGCGGCAATGCGCCCGCGCTTGTTGGAGCGCGTCGTCGAAGTCGCACTGGTACAACGAGCAGATCTCGGCCTCGTTCGCGAACAACACGTCGACTTCACGCGCGACCAGCTCGAGCCATTCGGGACGGTGTCGCTCGACGCAGAACGGGTCCGACAACGTGAGCGACACCTGGCGGCCCGCGCTGTGCGCGACCTTCGCCGCCTTCCAGTACGCGTCCTTCGCTTCGTCGCGATCCCACAGGTAGCCCTCGAGGTACACGATCTCGGCGTCAGCGACGAGCGCCTCGTCGACGTCGTCGGGACCGAGGAACGCGGACACGCCGAGGTAGGTGTTCATCGTGCGCTGCGCGTCGGGGGTGACCACGATCAGGCAGCGCCCGGTCGACGGGCCGGCGAGCGCAGCGGGAGCTTCGAAGTGGACCCCGGTCGCGCGCAGGTCGTGCCGGAACACCTCGCCGAGTTGGTCGTCGCGGACCTTGCCGATGTAGGCGGCCCGGCTGCCGAACGCGGCGATCCCGACCATCGTGTTCGCCGCGGAGCCGCCGGAGATCTCGACGCCGGGCCCCATGGCGTCGTAGAGCTCGTGGGCGCGTGCCTCGTCGATGAGCGTCATCGCGCCCCGTTCGAGCTGCATCGCCTCCACGAACGCATCGTCCTCGTGCGACAGGACGTCGACGAGCGCGTTGCCGATCCCGACGACGTCGAATGCGGCACTCACTGCGTTCCTCCGATGTGGATGACGGGGCGCAAGCGACGACCCGCGGTGGTGGTGCGCCCGTACAACGTGGTGCGCTGCACGAGCGGTCGCCCGAGCGGCTCGACGATGCTGCGCATCTCGGTGTCGTCGATCTCTTGACCGTGGCTCGCGCCCGCGGCTCGCGAGATGTTCTCGTCCATGAGTGTGCCGCCGAGGTCGTTCGCGCCGGCCTGCAAGAGCTGCCGGGCGCCGGGGACCCCGCACTTCACCCACGACACCTGGACGTTGTCGATCGCGCCCCGGTACGCGATGCGCCCGACCGCGTGCACGAGGAGCACTTCGCGAAACGTCGGGCCGGTGCGGGCGCGGCGCTGCAAGAAGATCGGCGTGGCCATGTGCACGAACGGGAGGGGCACGAACTCGGTGAATCCGCCGGTCTCGCGCTGGAGCGCGCGGGTACGCACGAGGTGGCGGGCGACGTGCACCGGCCGTTCGACGGTGCCGAACATGATCGTGACGTTCGATCGCAGACCCACCGAGTGCGCGGTGCGGTGCGCGTCGAGCCACTCCTCGGTGTCGACCTTGTCGGGACAGATCACGGCTCGCACCTCGTCGTCGAGGATCTCCGCCGCGGTCCCTGGGAGCGTCGCGAGCCCGGCGTCCTGGAGTGCGCGCAGGTAGTCGGCGAGGGGGACGCCCAGCCGGCGGGCGCCTTCGGTGACCTCGAGTGCGGTGAAGCCGTGCACGTGGATGTCGGGGGCGACGTCTTTCACCGCGCGGGTGACGTCGAGGTAGTAGTCGCCGTCGAAGTCGGGGTGGATGCCGCCCTGGAGGCAGACCTCGGTCGCGCCGCACTCGACGGCTTCGACGACCCGTCGTTGCAGCTCTTCGAGCTCGAGCAGGTACGGCGCGCCCCGCAGGTTCAGCGACAGCGGACCCTTCGAGAACGCGCAGAACTTGCACTTGAACGTGCAGACGTTCGTGTAGTTGATGTTGCGGTTCCGCACGAACGTGACGTCGTCGCCGACGATCTCGCGCCGGAGCTGGTCGGCGACCTCGGCGACCCGTGCGACCTCGCGGCCGCGCGCGCCGAGGAGCGTGACGATCTCGTCGACACCGACCTCTTCGCCGGCGAGCACGCCGTCGAGCACCTCACCGACCGCGCCGCGCGCGCGTGCGGGCCCCGGGACCAACGTGGGTGGGGCGACGTCGCCGCCGGAGACCCACGCGTGGTCGCGGGCGAGGCCCTCGGAGTCGGAGCGCACCTGGACCGCGAAGTGCAGGTCGGGGTGGATCCACGTGTCGGGGTCGCGCACGTACTCGGGGTGTGCGGTGAGCCGGGCCACCAGCTCCTTGCCGGCCGCCGCGGTGGCCGCCGCGAGCGCGTCGAGCGCGGGCCACGGACGCTCGGGGTTCACGTGGTCGAGCGTGACGGGCGAGACGCCGCCCCAGTCGTCGATGCCGG
>DASUMP010000057.1:0-11608 GCA_036277635.1 Acidimicrobiia bacterium
TCCTGGCCGCTCGTGTTGCGCTCGGCCATCTCGTGCACACGGTCCCAGTCCTCGCGCGGCAGGCCCATGAGCTCGCCGATCACGCGCGAGGGCAATCCGGCGGTGACCTCGTGGACGAACTCCACCTCGCCGCGCTCGGCGGCGTCGTCCATCAGCTCGCGACAGATCGCTCGGATCCGGTCCTCGAGCTGTGCGATCACGCGCGCCTTGAAGCTCGGCGCGATCGGGCGGCGGTAGTCGGTGTGTCGCGGCGGATCCATCGCGAGCAACATGTCGCGCATCATCTCGAGCTGATCGGGCGCCAAGTTCTCGAGCACGACCCCGCCCTCGCTCGCCGAGAACAGGTTCGGCTCGCGCGCCACGTGCACCACGTCGGCGTGCTTCAACACCGCCCAGTAGCCGGGCTCGTCGCGCATCTCCTGCCAGTACACCGGCTCGGTGCGGCGCAGCTCGGCGAACAGCTCGTGCGGAGGACCGTCGACGTAGGAGTCGGGATCGGACAGGTCGACCCGCGTCGGCACGGTTCAGGCCACCAACACGTTCGGACGGGGCAGGCCTTCTTGCTCGCACATCGCGAGGTAGAAGGCGAGCGTGCCCGCGCCGTCGATCACCGACTCGACGTTGCCGTCGGCGTCGACGTTCAGGTTCACGCCGTGCATGTGGAACCACACGCGCGTGTCGTCTTCGATGCACTGCAGCGTGTGCACGGAACCGGCGGGCTCGTAGAGGAACGAACCGGCGCGGTTCACGTAGTCGTACTCCTTGTACTTCCACGCGCCCGACGTCGTGTAGCCCCACACCGGTCCGGTGTGGCGGTGCGTCGGCACCTCGAACCCGGCCTGGAAGACGTTCTCGATGATCCAGAGGCCGGCCTGTTCGTCGACCTGCAGCACCTTCAGCAGGTTGCCACCACCCATGTCGACGAACGGCAGCTCGTCGGCACCGATGTGCACCGCCGTCGGGACACCTTCGACCACCGTCATCCGCCGCCTCCTCCTGTGTGGACAGAAAGTGTCGCCCTGGGGGCAGTTTCTGTCCAAACACGATGGGGCACCATGGCGGTCGTGGAGGATCCCGCGACGCACCCGACGACGCAGCTCGATGTGAGCGCGGTGGTGCACGGAGCCCTCGCCGGACGCGACGTCGAGGTGCTCCAGCCTCCCGTGCTGTGGCCGACCACCGTCGACATGTCGGCGGTGGTCGCGGCGCTCGGTCCGGTCCTGACTGCTGACGTCAGCCGAGTGACGCTCAACAACGTCGAGGTCCGTCCCGGCGACGAGCCCGGCGGTACGGCGCCGGGGCACTACGTCGCCGTCACGACGACCTACAGCGTCACCGACCCGAGCGAGATCGAACCGGTCGTGCGAGGGCTCGGATGGTTCGCGTACGCGACCGACCGCGACGGCAGCCGTCAGCTCACGCTGTGGCTCCCGGCGTGGTCGACGGCGTGAGCGTGGTGAGCCATTCCTGCCAGCGGGGCTGCTCGCGTTCGATCCACGCGGGCGCGTCGTCGGCGAAGAGATAGCCCGCGACACGCGCGTGCGCCGTTCCGGGCTCGCCCCGGAACGCGAACAACGCAAGGAACCCCGGGACCGGGTCGGTCGTGCGGAGCAGCGTGTGCTCGCCGGCGATGTGTTCGACGATGGCCTTCGCTCCGAGCGCGTCGACCGTGTCGCCGGCGGCGTGGATCCCGAGCGCGCGACGCATCGCGTCCGCGACCTCCGCCGCCGAGCCGGCGAGCGGGGCTTCGACCTCCATCATCGTGGCCTCGAGCCCCGCGAAGTGCTCCAGGTACACGCGCAGGTGGTCGAACATCGGCGCCCAACCAGTCGCCATGTCGTCGAAGAACTCCTGCTCCCAGTCGGCACCGACGCCGAACGCGCTCGACACCACGCGCACGACGCACGTGCCGCCCGCTTGCGCCTCGACGACGAACTCGCTCACGAGCGGGGTGACGGTGGACGGGTCCTGACCCGCGAGCGTCGCCCAGTCTTCGGCGTAGGCGATGCGGCGGGGCGGTTCCCACGCGGTCACCTCACCTTCGGACGTCTCGGGTCCCATGTGGAACCGCACCGCGCCGCCGACGCGCTCGTCGAGCTCGGTCGGCATCATCCACGCGCTCATGCCGCGCGCGGTCGCGATCGCGTCCCACACCTGTTCGGGGGTGCCGGGGACCTCGACGGTGAACTCGAAGCGACGCTCGACGTTCGGAGTGGTCATGAGTGCTCCTGAGGTTGGTGACCGGACGATGGGCGGGGATGGGCGAGCGCGACGAGGCGGTGCGGCCGACCGTCGTCGTGGTGGTAGCGGGAGGCGAGCTCGAGCACCGCGGCGGTGAGGTCGTCGGCGAACGCAGCGCGGTCCGCTGCGGAACGGAAGCGGATCTCGGTGTCGATCGCCATCGTGGGGAGACGCTTCCCCGACCCGCCCGCCCGGCGAACGAGCTGCCCGACCTCGCGCACGACGCGACCGGCGAGGGCGATCATGTGGCGCGCCGACATCCGGTCGGCGACGAGGTCGGGATCGGCCGCCGACGCCGCGAGCGCCGCGGGCGACACCACGTACGTCGCTGCCGTGGCCCGCAGCACGCGTTCGGTGATCCCGCCGCGCTTGCGCTCTTCGGCGAGTTCCACCAGCCCGTGCGCCTCGAGCAGGCGCAGGTGGTAGTTGACCTTCTGGCGGGCGATCCCGACCCGAGCCGCGACCGTCGCCGCGGATCCGGGCTCGACGAGCTCGGCGAGCAACCGGGCGCGCACGGGATCGAGCGCCACGCCCGCCGCGACCGGATCCTCGATCACCTCGATGGTCTGCACCCCCACAGCCTCGCGCCTGACAATATTTCTTGTCAAGCCCTGTCTGCCAAGGTGCGGGCCGCATGGCTGCGCCGCCCCCGTCGCCGGTCCCTCCCGAGGTCGTCGATCTCGAGCGAGTCGCGGCGTGGATGGACGAGCGCACCCTCGGACGCGGCCCGATCACCGATGTCGCGCTGATCGCGGGCGGGACGCAGAACGTGCTGCTGCGCTTCCGGCGCGACGACCGCGAGTACGTGCTGCGACGACCGCCGCCGCACAAGCGCGCCAACAGCGACGAGACGATGCGTCGCGAAGCACGCGTGCTCGCCGCGCTCGCGGGCACCGACGTCCCGCACCCGGCACTGATCGCGGCGTGCGCCGACACCGACGTGATCGGCGCGGCGTTCACGCTCATGGAACCGGTCGACGGCTTCAACCCGTCGACCGGGCTCCCCGACGCGTACCGCGACCGACCCGACTGGCAGCGCCGCATGGGACTCGCGATGGCCGACGGCATCGCCGCGCTGGCGCGCGTCGACCACGTCGCGCGCGGCCTCGCCGACTTCGGCAAGGCCGAGGGGTGGCTCGAACGACAAGTGCCGCGCTGGCGCGCGCAGCTTGCGTCGTATTCGGAGCTCGACGGGTACGACGGTCCCGACATCCCGGGCGTCGACGACGTCGCGCGGTGGCTCGACGCGCACCGACCGGGCACGTGGCAACCCGGACTCATCCACGGCGACTGCCACTTCGCGAACGTCATCTTCCGGTACGACGCGCCCGAGCTCTCCGCGATCGTCGACTGGGAGCTCGCGACGATCGGCGACCCGCTCCTCGACCTCGGCCACCTGCTCGCGACGTGGCCGGAACCGGGATCACCCGCCGCCGCGGCGACCGTCGACGCGCCCGCTCTGCCGACGCGCGCGGAGGTGATCGACCAGTACGCGCGCGGCACGACCCGACCGTTGCACGACCTCGCGTGGTTCCAGGTGCTCGCCTGCTACCGCCTGGGCATCATCCTCGAAGGGACCTATGCGCGTGCGGCCGCCGGCAAAGCGCCGCGCGACGTCGGCGAGGTGCTCCACGCGATCACGCTCGGCCTGTTCGCCCAGGCCGTCGGGCTGATCGAGGGATAGCCGCCAACGGAGGCGAGCGAGGTTCAACCGATACGCCCTCCGGGTACAGGCCTCGTGTCCTGTTCCCGGAGGAAGGCGTACACCGTGCTGATCCTCGGCATCATCCTGCTCATCTTGGGCCTCGTCCTCGGCAGCAACCTGCTGTGGGTCGTCGGCCTGGTCCTCGCCGCCGTCGGCGCCGTGATGTGGATCGCCGCTGCCGGCGACCGCTCGTGGGGCAGACGCTGGTACTGACCCTCACCCGAATGCGTCCGGCCGCGAGGTCGGGGAACATCCTTGCGATGGAACCCCGGCCTCGCGTCGCCGCGTTCGGGGGATGAGAAGTGTGCGCGAGGAGGGACTTGAACCCTCACACCCTTGCGGGCACAGGAACCTGAATCCTGCGCGTCTGCCAATTCCGCCACTCGCGCGAGCCGCTCAGAGTACCAGCGGCCGTCCGAAATCCACCCCGACGCCGGGCCGTACGACGGCGCGCGAACGCCGGGGGACGCCCTGAACGGTCCGTTACCATCGCCGCGAATGGGACTCCAGCGCTTCGAGCGACGGCTCGAGCGGCTCGTGGAGGGCGCGTTCACGAAGGCGTTCCGCAGCGGGCTCCAGCCCGTCGAGATCGGCCGACGTCTCGTGCGCGAGCTCGACGCCGGTCGCACGATCGGGGTGCGGGGTCCGGTCGCGCCGAATCGTTTCGTCGTCGCGCTCTCGCACGACGACATGACCCAGTTCGCGTCGTTCGAGGAAGCGCTCGTCCGCGAGCTCGAGGACACCGCCCGCGAGAAGGCCCGCGACGAGGGCTACCACTTCGTCGGGCCGGTGACCGTCGAGCTCGTCGCCGAACCCGGCCGGCGTCGCGGCGATCTGCGCATCGCCGCGACGATCGAGGAGGGCGCCGGCGGCTTCACCGGCAGCCTCGTGCTGCCCGACGGTCGGCGGGTGCAGCTCGGCGAGACGCCCGCGGCGATCGGTCGGATGCCCGACTGCGCCGTGCCCCTGTCGGATCCGCAGGTGTCCCGGCACCACGCCGAAGTCCGGCCCGGCCACCAAGGGTTCCACGTCGTCGATCTCGGCTCGACGAACGGCACCATCGTCAACGGCTCCGTGATCCGCGGCGACCACGAGCTGCGCGACGGCGACGAGATCACCATCGGGTCCACGATCATCCGCTACGAGGAGTCGTAGGCCGCCGATGTCCGAAGGGATCCTGACGCTCCTCAAGTTCTGCCTGCTCGCGCTCGTCTACCTGTTCTTGGCCCGGGTCGTCTGGGTCGTCGTGAGCGAGATGCGCGGCAGCGCGACGGTCGGCGTCGCGGCACCGCCCGCGGCCACCGCCGCACCGCGAGCGCGCGGCCGGAAGGTCTGGCGGCTCACGGTGGTGGAACCGACGAGCGACCAGGGAGAAGCCCACGAGATCGAGGGCGAAGCCACGCTCGGGCGGGCGGGTGGCTGCACGATCCCGCTCGCGTCCGACACGTTCGTCTCCCAAGTGCACGCGCGCGTCTTCGAACGCGACGGCGACCTGTGGGCCGAAGACATCGGATCCACGAACGGGACGTTCGTGAACGGCGTGCGCATCGACGCGCCGGTGCGACTGCGCAAGGGTGACCGTCTGCAGGTCGGCCAGACCGTGATGGAGGCGAGCCGGTGAGAGTCGAGGCCGCGGGGGCGACCAACACGGGCCGCGTGCGTGAGGGCAACGAGGACTCGTTCCTCGTCGACGACCGGCAACGGCTGTTCGCGGTCGCCGACGGCATGGGAGGGCACCAAGGCGGCGAGGTCGCGAGCGCAACCGCGGTGGAGGCGCTGCGCGCGTCGGTGGCGTCAGGCCGCGCGATCAACGACGCGATCCGCGACGCGAACATCGCGGTGTTCGAGAAGGCGGTCGACGATCCCGGTCTCGAGGGCATGGGTACGACGATGACCGCGCTGGTCGCGCCGTCGTTCGGCGACCAGCTCTTGATCGGGCACGTGGGCGACTCGCGCGCGTACCTGCTCCGCGACGGCGAGCTGTCGCGACTCACCGACGACCACAGCCTCGTCGAGGAGCTGGTGCGTGAAGGACGCCTCACGCCCGAGCAGGCCGAAGTCCACCCGCAACGGGCGATCATCACACGCGCGCTCGGCGTCGACGGCCAGGTCGAGGTCGACGTGTACACGATCACCGTGCGCACCGGCGACCGCGTCGTGCTGTGCTCCGACGGGCTCACGACGATGGTGCGCGACCGCGACGTCGAGCGCATGGCGCGAGCAGGCAATCCTCCGCAACGAACGGCCGAGGAGCTCATCGAGGCCGCGAACCAAGCCGGCGGTGAAGACAACATCACCGTGGTCGTGGTCGACGTCCTCGAAGTCGAGACCGGCGTCCCCGCGGGCGACGAGTTCGCGCGCCTCGACGGTCCGGTCACCCCGGCGCCGATCGCCGCGCCCGATGTGGCCGAACCGGAACCGACCACCGATCACTTCATGGCGTCGCGCGGCCGCCGGATGTGGGGCCTCGTGTTCCTCGTCGTGCCGCTCGCGATGGTGCTCGGCGTCGCGGTCGGCGGGCTCTACTGGTACGCCCGCCAGACGTACTACGTCGGGATCGACGACGGTGAGGTCGTGGTGTTCCGCGGGATCCCCGGCGGCGTCTTGGGTTGGAGCCCGACCGTCGAGCAACGAACTGACGTCGCGGCGAGCGAGCTGCGCGAGGCCGACCGCCGGAACCTCGAAGACGACGGCGCCGGGCGCGGATCCCTCACTCGTGCTCGCGAGTACCTGCGCGAGCTCCTGGCCGACACCACGACGACCACCACCTCGACCACCACCACCACCACGACGCGACCAACCGTCACGACACGCGCGCTCACGTCGACGACGCGATCGTCGCTCGCAGGCGTTCCGTGAGCGTCGCGCTGCGGCGTCGACGCAACGCCGAGCTCGGGCTCGGCATCCTCGCGGGAGCCGTCACCGTCGGCGGCTACATCCTGGTCGCCCTCTCCGATGCACCCGACCTCCCCGCCGATCTGCCGATCTTCCTCGGTGCGGTCATCGGCCTCTACGTGGTCGCCCACCTCGCGGTCCGGCGCTTGACGCCCGCGGCCGACGCCACGCTGCTCCCGGTCGTCGCCCTGCTGAACGGGATCGGGTTCGTCACCATCACGCGCCTCGACCGCGAGCTGGCTCGCATCCAAGCCGGATGGGTGCTCGTGGGGGTCGTCGCGTTCGTCCTCACGTTGTTGCTCGTGCGCGACACGCGCGTCCTCGAGCGCTACCGCTACACGGCGCTGATGCTGGGCATGCTGTTCTTGCTCCTACCGCTCGTGCCCGGCATCGGACGCACGCTGAACGGTGCCCGACTGTGGGTCAGCATCGGTCCGCTCAACTTCCAGCCGGGGGAAGCGGCCAAGGTCTTGCTCGTCGTGTTCTTCGCCGCGTACCTCACCGAGCAGCGCGCGCTGCTGGCTGAAGGCACGTGGCGCGTCGGGCGCTTCATGCTCCCTGCGCCGCGCCACCTCGGGCCGCTGCTCCTCGCGTGGGGTGCGTCCATCATCGTGATGGTGCAAGAGAAGGATCTCGGCTCGTCGCTCCTCTTCTTCGGCGTGTTCGCGCTGATGCTCTACATGGCGACATCGCGCGCGTGGTTCCTCGCGGGTGCGCTCACGCTGTTCGTCGGTGGCGCCGTGATCGCGTACCAGCTGTTCGACCACGTGCAGGTGCGCGTGACCACGTGGCTCGACCCGTGGCCCGAGGCGCAGACGGCGGGTTACCAGATCATCCAGAGCTGGTACGCGTTCGGCACCGGCGGCGCGCTCGGCACCGGTCTCGGGCTGGGGAACCCCGACAAGATCCCGAACGCGGCCACCGACTTCGTGTACTCCGCGATCGGCGAGGAGCTCGGCCTGGTCGGCACCATTGCCGTGCTCGCCGCGTTCCTGCTCTTCGTCGGGAGCGCGTTCCGCGTCGCCGTCGACGCGCAACGCTTGTTCCCGAAGCTGTTCGCCGCCGGCCTGGCCACGATCGTCGGCCTGCAGACGGTGATCATCCTCGGCGGCGTCACCCGCCTGATCCCGCTCACCGGGATCACCTTGCCGTTCGTGTCGTACGGCGGGTCGTCGCTCGTCGCGAACTTCGTGATCGTCGCGCTGTTGCTGCGCATCTCCGACGAGGCGCGCCGCGCACCGGTCGACGACCGCGACGCGCGCTCGACTCGAGGGGTCGCGCGGTGAACGCGGCCATCCGACGCACCGGTATCGGCATCGTGCTGCTGTTCCTCGCCCTCGCCGCTCAGCTCACCTACCTGCAGGTGCTGCGGGCGAACGAGCTCGAGAACGACCCCGCGAACGTGCGCAACTTCTTGCGTGACATCACCCGACCGCGCGGGCAGATCGTGACCGCCGACGGCACGATCCTCGCCGAGTCGATCGAAGTCGACGACGAGTTCGAGTTCCAGCGCCGCTACCCCACGATCGGACTCTTCTCGCACATCGTCGGCTACCAGTCGATCGTGTACGGCAACACCGGCGTCGAGGCCACCTACAACGACGAGCTCGTGGGTCGCGACTTCGACATCCAGGTCGACGATCTCTCGGGCATCCTCTCCGGCACCGATCCGACCGGCACCGTCGTGCTCAGCGTGTCGGCGGAGGCGCAGACGACCGCGCGCACCGCACTCAACGGGCGCCGCGGTTCGGTCGTCGCCCTCGACGCGCAGACGGGCGAGATCGTCGCGATGTACTCCGAACCGTCGTACGACCCGCGCCCGCTCGCGAGCCACGACCTCGACCAGGTCCGCACGGTGTTCGGACTCCTCGCCGACGATCCGAACAACCCGGTGCTCGCGCGCGCGTGGCGCGAGCGGTACGCGCCCGGATCCACGTTCAAGGTGGTGACGACCGCGATCGCACTCGACGCCGGTGTCGCCACACCCGATCGCGAGTTCCCGCGTCTCGAGGAGCTCGCGCTCCCGCAGACCGACCGCACCCTGCAGAACTTCGGCGGGTCGGAGTGCGGCGGCACGCTGGTCGAGAGCTTCCGCGTGTCGTGCAACACGACGTTCGCGCAGATCGGTCTCGACCTCGGAGAGACGCTCGCCGAGGGGATCGAACGCTTCGGGATCAACACCGACAGCCCGCCCGCCGATCTCAACCCGCGAGTCGCCCGCAGCGTCGGGCCCGAGCGCGGCTCGTTCGAGCTCGACCAGCCGTCGTTCGCGCAGGCCGGCATCGGTCAGGCCGACGTCGCGCTCACGCCCCTCGAGAACGCGATGATCGCGGCATCGGTCGCGAACGACGGCGTGATGATGGTGCCGCACGTCGGGATCGAGATCCGCAGCTCCGAGGGCGACCTCATCGACGAGATCGGACCGCGGCGCTGGAAGGACGCGATGACCGCTCCGACCGCGGCGGCGATCGAAGCGATGATGCTCGAAGTCGTCGACCGCGGCACGGGCACCAACGCGCAGATTCCCGGCGTCCGGGTCGCGGGCAAGACCGGCACCGCGCAAGCACCGGGTGGCGACCCGCACGCATGGTTCATCGGCTACGCGCCGGCAGATCCGGCGCCCGGCCAGCGTCAGTTCGCGATTGCCGTGCTCGTGGAACGCGGCGGCGATCTCGGCAGCGAGGCGACCGGCGGGCGTATCGCCGCGCCGGTCGCGGCCGACGTGCTGCGAGTGCTCCTAGGGCTGGAAACGTGACGGATAGGGTTTCCCGGACATGACGCTCGTCGGCCGCGTCTTCACGAATCGCTACGAGATCCAGCGCGAGATCGCGCAGGGCGGGATGGCCGAGGTGTACCTCGCGCATGACCGCCTGCTCGATCGTCCGGTCGCGCTCAAGGCGCTCTTCCCCGAGTTCGCGCGTGACCCGTCGTTCGTGGAGCGGTTCCGCCGCGAGGCGCAGGCGGCCGGCAACCTCAACCACCCGAACATCGTCGCGATCTACGACTGGGGCCAGGAGTCGGGCACGTACTTCCTGGTGATGGAGTACGTGGAGGGGCGCGCGCTGCGCGACCTGATCCGCGCCGAAGGCCCGCTCGAGGCGGGTGCGTCCGCCGACATCGCGGCCGAGATCGCTGCCGCGCTCGCGTCGGCGCACCGCGGCGGCCTCGTGCACCGCGACGTGAAGCCCGGCAACGTGTTGCTGACGCGCTCGGGCACGGTGAAGGTCACCGACTTCGGCATCATCGCCCGTCCCGGCGCCGACGGCGGCCTCACTCAGACCGGCTCGGTGATGGGCACCGCCACGTACTTCTCGCCCGAACAGGCGCAGGGCCTCGCGGTCGACGGCCGCAGCGACGTGTACTCGCTCGGCGTCGTGCTCTACGAGATGGTCACCGGCGTCGCGCCGTTCACCGGCGACTCGCCCGTCGCGGTCGCGTACAAGCACGTGCGCGAAGAGCCGCTCCCGCCATCGCGACGCAACCCCGCGGTCCCGCCGGATCTCGAGCAGATCATCCTCACCGCGATGGCGAAGGACCCCGACCTCCGCTACCAGACCGCCGACGACATGCGCGCCGACCTCCTCGCGTTCCGGCGCGGTCGTCCGCTCGCCGCCGGACCGGTCACCGCGATGGTCGCGGAGCTGCCCGGAGACTACGAGCGCACCGTCGCCACGCCCCGCGTCGCCACCACCGACGCCACCCGCATGGGTCCGGTCGTCGCTCCGGTCCGCGGACGCAACCGCGGCCTCATCACCGCGCTCACCGTTCTCGGACTCATCGGCGTGCTCGCGCTCATCATCTTCCTCGCCGGCGCGTTCGGCGAAGGTGCGACGCAGGTCGACGTGCCGACGGTCGTCGGCCTGCAGGTCGACGAGGCCACGCGCGAGCTCGAAGACGCGGGGTTCGACGTGCGCGAGGAAGACGTGCGCAACGAGGCGCCGGTCGGCGAAGTGATCAGCCAGGACCCGGCGGGGGGCGAGCGCGCCGACCGCGGGAGCGACGTCACGATCGAAGTGAGCATCGGCACCGGCCTCGTGCGCGTGCCCGAGGTGGCGGGCCTGCTCGCACCCGACGCCGAGCAGCTCTTGGAAGACGCGAACCTCCAGCCGCAGCTCGTGTCGGAGTCGAGCAGCACCGTCCCCGCATTCGAGGTGATCCGCACCGACCCGCCCGAAGGCACCGAAGTCGAGGCGCGCTCCACCGTGCGTGTCTTCGTGAGCAACGGGCCGCCCGAGGTGCGGGTCCCGAACGTGCTCAACCTGTCGCGTGACGCGGCGATCGCGCAGCTGAGCGACGCGAACCTCGTCGCCGATCCGCGCAACGAACCGAGCGACACCGTGCCCGCAGGCAACGTCATCCGCACCGACCCGGCGCCGAACGCGTTGGTGCGCGAGGGCGACACGATCGTCGTGTTCGTGTCGTCGGGTCCCGCCACGAACGAGGTGCCGAACGTGATCGGCCTCACCCAGTCGGAGGCCGAGGCCGCGATCTCCGCCGCCGGGTTCACGCCCCGGGTCGTCACCGCGCCCTCCACCGCGGGCAACGCCGGCAAGGTCATCGACCAGGATCCCGACGGCGGCACGCAAGTCGCGCCGGCGTCCACGGTCGTGCTGACCGTGGGTGAAGCACCGACCACCACCGTCGCCCCCACCACCTCGACCACCGCGGGCCCGTGACCGCGCGCGGGCGCGACGCGCTCGCGCCGTGGTACGCCGACCACGGCCGCCACGAGCTCCCGTGGCGCGCGACCCGCGACCGCTGGACCGT
>DASUMP010000058.1:0-4157 GCA_036277635.1 Acidimicrobiia bacterium
ACTTCTACGGTTCGCTGCACTTCATCGTCACGATCGGCGCCGCGCTCTTCTTGTACCGCTGGTTCGCCGACGACTACCCGCGCTTTCGCAACACGCTCGCCACGACGACCGCACTCGCGCTCGTCGGGTTCGTGTTGTTCCCGCTCGCGCCGCCGCGCCTGATGGACGGCTTCGGCTTCGTGGACACGCTGGCCGAGTACCCGACGTTCTGGTCGTTCAACTCGGGCGCGGTGAGCAAGGTGTCGAACCAGTACGCGGCGATGCCGAGCGTGCACTGCGCGTGGGCCTTGTGGTGCGCGCTCGTGTTCGTGCCGCGCGTCCGGCCACCGGCGCTGAAGGTCCTCGCCGCGCTGTACCCCGCACTCACGGTGGTGGTGATCGTCGTCACCGGGAACCACTACTGGCTCGACGCGGTCGGCGGATTCCTCGTGCTCGGCGTCGGCTACACGATCGCGCACCTGCTCACTCGGGCCGGTCGCGCGCAGCCCGACCCCGCCGACGCCGCCCCCACGAACGAACCTTCGCTGGTCGAGTCGTAGCGATTTGCTGCGGGCGGGGGCGCGGCCCGTACCGTGCGCCCGTGGCCGAACGCATCGAACTCGATCACGTCGCGCTCGCGGCCGCCGACACCGCCGACGCGCTGCGCTTCCTCACCGGCGCGCTCGGCGGCACCGTCCTCTTCGGCGGCCAGACCGTCGGGTTCCGTCCGATGCAGGTGTGGGTCGGGCCCCACGACGCGTCCGCCGGCATGGCGGTCGAGCTGCTCGAGCCGTGGGCCACGGAGCACAACGACTTCCTCGAGCGCTTCGTCCGGCGCCAGGGCGCCGGGCCGCACCACCTCACCTTCAAGGTTCCCGATCTGCAGGAGGCACTCGCGCGCGTCCGAGCGTCGGGGCGGACCCCGGTGAAGATCGACCTGTCCGACCCCGGATGGATGGAAGCGTTCGTGATGCCCGCCGAAGCGCACGGGACCGTGGTGCAGGTCGCGCAGGCCGATGTCGAGTTCCCCGACCGCCGCCGGCTCCTCGATCACGTGTTGCGCCACGGCGTCGACGGCAACCCACGTTGGTGGGTCGACCCGGAACCGTCGACCGGACCGCCCGCCGTGCTGCGGCGCGTCGTGCTCGGGACCCCCGACGTCGAAGGCGCAGTCGCGTTCTTCGGCGGCGTGCTCGACGGCGACACGATCGACGAGCGCGACGGCGGGGTCGAGCTCGCGTGGGACAACGGCTCGCGGCTGCGCGTCGAGTCGCGCGAACGCGCCGGGGTCGATCGCCTCGAGGTCGAGGGGCTCGCGCGCGATCACGACGTCATCGGCACGCGCTTCGCGCCCGCGCCCTGAACGTCGCCGGCGCGCGTCTCAGTCGTCGCGACGCAGGCGCGGCGCGAGCCAGCCCACGAGCGCGCCGAGCACCGCCGACACCAGGATCACCACGATCAGCGCGGCGTCGGCGTCGGCCACGACGAAGTCGACGTTGACCGTCTCGGTGTTCACGAGCGCGAACACCGCGATGATCACGACCACGATCCCGAACACGACCTGCTTCGGTCGGATCCGGGATGCGATCCCCTCGTCGCGGTTGCGGTCACCCCGTGTCGCCATGTCGACCCCCGGTGTCGGCGGAACGGTGCTCTGACATCGGCACGTCGGGGCGATCCCTCAACCCGAGCGCATGATGCGCACCAGTGTGTCGCGCAGCGCCTGATCGGCGAGGGACAGCTGCACGTTGCGGGCGGTGACCAGTGCGAGCCGGCGGGGCGGCACGTCGGAGATCGCCACCGTGCGCAGGCGCGGGTGGTCGGGCGGCACCGCGGTCTCGGGGAGGACCGACACGCCCACCCCGGCCTCGACGAGGTCGGCGATGAGCCGGATGCCTTCGACCTCGACCGGGATCCGCAGGACCGTGCCCGACGCGGCCGCTGCGAGCTCGACTTCGGCCCGCAGCGGGTTGCTCGCCGGCGGGAGGATCATCGGATGGCCGGCGAGCGCGGCGAGCGGGATCGGCGCCTCCACCGCGAGGGCGAGGTCGATCGGCACGAGCGCGACGAGGTCTTCCACGAGCAGGTGTTCGACCACCAGGCGCGGATCGGCGACGGGCTCGGTGACGACCGCTTGGGCGAGCAGACGGTCGGCGACGTCGGCGGCGAGGCGCTCCGACGCGCCCTCGGTCACGCGGATCGACACGCCGGGCGCCCGGGGCCGGGTCTCGGCCACCAGCCGGGGGACGAGCCAGCGCGAGATCGTGCCCACGACGCCGACGGACGCGTGGCCGACCTCGAGGCCCTGGAGCATCGACAGGTCCTGGCGCAGCGACACGAGCTCCTGGCGGATGTGCCGCGCCCGCTCGAGGACGCGCTGGCCGAACTCGGTGGGCACGGCGCCCCGCCGCCCCCGCACGAGCAGCGGGACGCCGAGGTCGGCCTCGAGCTGGCGGACCTGCTCCGACACGTTCGACTGCACCGTGTGGAGCGCCTCGGCGGCACCGGTGAACGACCCGGTCTCGGCGATGGCGACGAGGGTGTCGAGATGGCGGAGCTCCATGGCGAACCTTCCCGGGCATATTTATCGGTAGATCAGATGGATGATATCGTTACTACCTGTTGGACTGATCCTTCGGGCTCGGCTCTACTGGGGTTCGTGGATGGCTCGGGGAGCCGGTCGTCCCCCCACCGGCTCCCCGATCCCTCCCGTCCCGGTCCCCCGGCTGGGGACACCCCGTCACGGAGGTGACGATGGCCGCCGAGTCGGTCGCGAACCTGATCTTCAGCGGTCCCCTCGAGTGGACCGCACGAGCCGCGTGCCAAGGGCAGACGAAGCTGTTCTTCGCCCCGCCCGGCGAACGCCCCGAAGCCCGCGCGGTGCGCGAAGCACAGGCGCGCAGCGTCTGCCAGTCGTGCGAGGCGCTCCCCGAGTGCCGTTCCT
Source organism: Acidimicrobiia bacterium (assembly GCA_036277635.1). Classification (GTDB taxonomy): domain Bacteria; phylum Actinomycetota; class Acidimicrobiia; order IMCC26256; family PALSA-610; genus DASUMP01. Next base: position 2,924 of record DASUMP010000058.1, read on the forward strand.
GGGCGCGCGAGAACCGCGAGTACGGCTTCTGGGGCGCCGAGTCCGAAGAGGAGCGCGCCGCCGCCGGATTCCGGGTCGACATGCCCGTCGGTCGCGTCGCGCGCTACCCGCGCGGCGACGGCCAACCCGTGGCCGCCCGCCACAACCGCATCGCCTGACCCGACCCCGTCTTCTCCTCCGACGCCGCCCTCCGGGGCGGCGTCGTCGCGTCCGGCCACCGTCGAAGGACGCGCGCACGCGGCAGTAGTGTCCCGACGCCGTTGGCCGCCGATCCCGGAAGCACGCGTTGACCGAGCCCGCCGCCGAGACGCCCGCCGGCGTCGACCTCGTCCGCCTCCGCGGATGGTTCGCGGCCAACGTCGCCGGCGCGGGCGACCGACCGCTGCACGCCGAGCTGATCTCCGGCGGTCGCTCGAACCTCACGTACGTCGTCTCCGACGGTGATCGCGAGTGGGTGTTGCGACGCCCGCCGCTCGGGCACGTGCTCCCCACCGCGCACGACATGGCGCGCGAGCATCGCGTCCTCGCCGCCCTCGCGGCGACCGACGTGCCGGTGCCGCGCACGTTCGCGTTCTGCGACGACCCCGCGATCAACGACGCGCCCTTCTACGTGATGGAGAAGGTCGACGGCGTCATCCTGCGCACTCCGGCCGACCTCGCGCGCATCACCGCCGACGACGCGCGGCGGTGCTCCGAGGAGCTCATCGACGTGCTGGTGCGCATCCACCAGGTCGACTACGACGCGATCGGGCTCGGCGACTTCGGTCGGCCGGCCGGCTACCTCGAACGCCAGGTCCGCCGGTGGGGCGAGCAGTGGGAGCGGTCGAAGACGAGGCCGCTGCCCGAGATCGACGAGATCGCGCGCCGGCTCCGCACCGCGATCCCCGACTCGGGTCCACCGACGATCGTGCACGGTGACTACCGCCTCGACAACACGATGCTGGCCGCGAACGACCCGGGACGCGTCGTCGCGGTGCTCGACTGGGAGATGGCGACGCTCGGCGACCCGCTCGCCGACCTCGGCCTGTTCCTCCTCTACTGGGGGCGCTCCGAAGCCCAGGTCGTCGCGACCGGCGCGGTGATCAGCACTGAAGCCGGGTTCCTCGACCGCGACGTGGTGATCGCGCGCTACGCCGACGCGAGCGGACGGTCGGTCGACGCGCTCGACTGGTACGAGGTGTTCGCCTCGTACAAGCTCGCGATCATCGTCGAGGGCATCCACGCGCGGTTCCTC
>DASUMP010000059.1:0-12429 GCA_036277635.1 Acidimicrobiia bacterium
GTGTTCCAAGCGAGCTTCCGCGCTCCCGGCGTGACGGTTCCCGCCGAGGAGCAGCTCATCAGCGAGATCCCCGAACCGCGCCACGGCAAGATCCGTCGCATCATCAACTCGGCGATCGCGCAGCACCGCATCACGCGCGTCGAACCGTTCGTGCGGGCGTTGTGCGAGCGATTGCTCGACCCACTCGTCGCCCGTGGCGACGCGGAGCTCGTCGCCGAGTACGTGACGCCCATCCCGGCGACGGTGATCGCGCACCTGCTCGGCGTCGACCCCGCCGACCACGCCCGCTTCGCCGAGTGGTCCGACATCGTCGTGCAATCGAGCTACGCGACCTTGAACCGGCGTGCCGACGGCGAGGAGGGCGAGGGACTCGCCGGCGTCGCGCCGGAGTTCACCGCCTACCTCGACGCGATGATCGCCGAGCGCAAGGCGGCGGCGGATCCCCCCGACGACTTCGTCACCCGGCTGATCAATACGAGCGTCGACGGTCAGCGGCTCACCGACTTGGAGATGCGCACGCAGCTCGCGTTCTTGCTCATGTCGGGCAACGAGACCACCCGACACCTCATCGGGAACCTCCTCGAGACGGTGTGCACCGACGGCGCCCTGTTGGCTCGACTGCACGCCGCGCCCGAGCTCGTTCCCACCGTCGTCGAGGAGTCGCTCCGCCACGACCCGCCGATCCACGTGTTGATGCGCGACTGCCTCGCCGACGTCACGCTGCACGATGTCGCGATCCCCGCGGGCGCCAAGGTCGCCTTCGGTCTCGCCGCCGCGAACCGCGACGAACGCACCTACGACGACCCCGACTCCTTCCGCCTCGATCGGGCGAGCCCGAAGGACCACCTCGCGTTCGGCGGTGGCCCCCATGTCTGCCCAGGCGCGTCGCTCGCGCGCCTCGAAGGCCGTATCGCGCTCGAGGTGTTCCTCGACCGCGTCAGCCGGGCCGCCGTCGCCGACGGCTACCGCCGCGAGCCCGTGCCGGTCTTCTGGGCCAACGGGCCGCGTCGGCTTCCCGTCACCCTGACCGCGCGCTGAGGTCGTCCGCTCGTCGCTGTCACGCGAGTCCGAGACGCGCGAACTGGTCGTCGGGCGCATCGACGTCGCGCAGCGCCGTGTGCAACAGGTCGAGCATCTCCCGTTCGAGCCGCGTGCCGACGAGGTCTTCGGACTCGTCAGGGTCGACGTCGAGATCGAAGAGGTGGTGCGCGTCGACGCAGCCCCGCCCGACCCAAAACGGCACCCGGTCGCCCGGCGCGAACGGCTGGCGGATCACCGGGATGTCCGAGCCGGGCATGAAGTCGAGCTGCGCGCGCCGGTCGGGCTTCGGCAGCGTCATCGCGTCCTCGAGGCCGTGCACCGGCATCGTCGACCACCGGTTCGACCACATCGAGAGCGGGAAGTTCTTGCCCACCGCACCGCGCGCGTACTTGCGGCGTCCGTCGGTTACCTGCACCCAGTTGCCGAACACCCCGCCGATCGCCCACTCCCGCACGGCGGACGCATCACCGGTGAGCAGCGGGCGCAACGACGCCCCGTGCGTCGGCGTCGGAACCGCGACGCCGAACAGCTCCGCCATCGTGGCGTGGAGATCGACCGACGTCGTGAGCGCGTCGCACGCCGCGCCGCCCGCGACGCCCGGCCAGTGGATCAGCAACGGCACGTGACCGAGCGGTTCGTACTGCATGACCCCCGGCTTGCCCCAGATGTCGCGCTCGCCGAGGTAGTGGCCGTGGTCGGTGCACACGATCACCGCGGTCGAGTCCCACAGGTCGCCGTCGTCGAGCGCGCTCGCGATCGCGCCGAACCAATGGTCGATCATGCTGAGCTTGGCGCCGTAGTTCGCGCGGATCTGGCGACCTTCGCGCTCGGTCAACCGACCCTGCGCGATCGGCCCCACGTCGTACGGCGGCCAGATGATCAGGTCGTCGCTCCAATCGGGGTCGTAGCGACCCGCCCACGGCGCGGGCGTGTCGAACGGCTCGTGCGGATCGAACTCGTCGACGAACAGCAACCACCGGTCGTGGTGCGGTGCCGCCCGCCGGATCCACTCGGCCGCCGCGGTCATCGTGCGCGGTCCCGGGAAGTCGGATTCTTCACGGAAGAACGTGCGCGACCGGTCGTAGGGTCGCTCGGGCGCGCCGTCGAGACCCACCCGGCGCCAGAACCACCCGCCGTCGCCCGCCGGGAGCGCCGGTGTGCCCAGCCAGCTCGGGTCGCGGTGCGTGCGCCACGGATCGCCTTCGTGGCCGCGCACGTAGTCCCACGCGGTGAAGTCGGTGTGGTAGTTCTCGCCGCCCACCTCGAAGAGGTGCGGGTGGTCGGAGACCAGCGTGGTGGTGACGCCTGCGCTCCGGAGCCGTGCGGTGATCGGCTCCTCCCACAGCTCGATCGAACCCCACGGTCGCCACAGGAAGTCGAGCGCGCCGCACAAGATGTCGTGGCGCGCCGGCATGCACGGGAGCGACCCGGTGACGTGGCGGGTGAACCGCACGGCGCGCTCGGCCGCGAACCGGTCGAGGTTCGGCGTCGCGAACTCGTCGCCGCCGTAGCAGCCGAGCATGTGCCGGTTCAGGCTGTCGAGCAGCACGACGACCAGGTTCATGGGCTCGCTCACCGCCGCCCTCCTCGATCCGCTTCCCAGCCGACGGCCGTCGGTGCCACACTCTGGCACCACTCAGGCGTCGAGCGACGGGGGAACGATGTCCGACAACCTGCGGGTGCTCGGCAAGTACAGCGCGGCGATGGAAGCCGGCGACACCGAAGCCGTCTTCGAGTTCTGGTCACCCGACTTCGTGAGCCACGTGACCGAGCGGGTCAATCCCGCGCGCGTCGGCACCGACGTGCGCGAGCAGGAACAGCTGTGGTGGCAACAAGCGCGGAGCGCGTTCCCCGACATGACGTTCAGCGTGAACCTGCTCATCGAGTCCGACGACCTCATCGTGTCGAACTGGACGGTGAAGGGCACGCACACCGGCACCGCGTTCTACGACGTGGAGCCGTCGGGTGAGCCGGTCGAGATCAACGGCACCGCCATCTTGCGCATGCGCGACGGCCAGATCGTCGAGCACTGGGGCGGCCCGCACTGCCAGCAGGGCCTCGGTCTGATCGTCGCACCGACGCCGCGCGACTGACCGCGTTGAGGCGAACGTGTCGCTCGATCAGCGGTCGGTGCGGTAGAGCTCGTCGAAGTGGTGCCACTCGGGCTCGCCGTCGATCTTCTCGCGGAGGCGCGCCGCGAACGCTTGCGTCTCCGGACGGGCGTTGTTGCGAGCCGCTTCGTCGGCAGCCGAAACGTTCGGATCGACGACACCGAACTCGGCGACGATCACGTAGTACCCCAACCGTTGGCGATCCGCGAGGAGCCGGCTCCCCATGTAGCCCATGATGTCGCTCGTCGCCTGCATGCGATCCCACTCTTCCGACATCGCGATGAGCGGTGCGGGATCAGCGCAGCGGAACGTGATCGTCTGACAGAAGTTGCGGTTCACGTGTCGCTCCCTCCGACGGTCAACGGTCGGTGCGGTAGAGCTCGTCGAAGTGGTGGTACTCGGGCTCGCCGTCGATCAGCTCGCGGAAGCGGGCGGCGAACGCTTGCGTCTCGGGGCGCGCGTTGTTGCGCGCCGCCTCATCGGCCGCGGACACGTTCGGGTCGACGACACCGAACTCGGCGATGGCGATGTAGTGACCCAGCTTCTCGCGATCGGCCAGCAGCCGCGTTCCCATGTAGCCCATGATGTCGCTCGTGGCCTGGTTGCGGTCCCACTCCTCGAACATCGCGATGATCGGTGCCGGGTCACCGCAGCGGAACGCGATCGTCTGACAGAAATTGCGGTTCACGTGTCGTCTCCCCGACGTTGCGCAGCGAATCGCCGCTGGTTCTCGGACATCCCCTCGAGGTCGAAGACGCCGGCCGAGCCGGCTTCGATCGCACCCGCTGACTTGGCCGGGATGTGCAACATCTCGCGCAGCTCTCCGACCGGCCGATCCACCAGCGCGTAGTAGTCGACTTCGAACAGATCCACACCGTACGCGTCGCACACGATCTTCCCGCGCCGGATCGAGTCGGCGATGCGCTGGTGCATCCCGGGCGCGCGGATGCTCCGCTCCCGCACGTCGCGATCGAAGAACCCGGTGCTCGAGATGTATCCCGTCTCGAACAACCCGATCAGCGTCGCGAGCCACGCGAAGCCCTTCGGATCGGGGTCGGCGCGCCCGATGAAGCCGAACACCTCGAGCTCACCTTTGAGGTTCGTGCCGTAGTCGGCCAGCACGTGCACGAAATCGTGCTGCGCGAGATACGCCGGCGCTCCCCCCGGCGTCCCGGGGAGCTCGAAGCCGCGCCCGTCGTACATCTCCCAGACGCTCCGTCCGAGCGTGCCCGGCGCGAGCTCGGCCATCGCCATCCAGCGCTCCGCGAGCTCGGGGTCGACCTGCGCGGGTTCGAACGGATCGGGCTTCGCCGCGCGCGCCCCGGCCTGCTCCCCGTCGGCGTCGCGCACGTGCTCGACGAAGCCGCTGCGCTGCAGGTCCATCCACGCGAGCCCGTACGCGCCCTGCGCGTAGCGGCGCGCCACGCGCACGAAGTCGTCGGTGACGCCGAGCGCGTGGGCGTAGGTCGCGACGCGGTGCGCGACGACCACCGGGATCGGCCGCAACACCAGCTCGCCGAGCACCATGTGGTGGACGATCCGGTGCCGGTACCCGGCGTCGCGTGTGCACAGCACGTCGGCGAGCTCTTCGGGGCCGAGCGGCTCCAACGAGCGATAGTCGACCGCGACGCCGGTGAGCGCGCTCGCGATCGCCCCGAGCAGCTCGGCCTGCACGTCGGTGAGGCCGCCGTCGGGCGCGACCGCGGTCGCGATCCCTCGCGCGACCAACATCACCTCTTCGGCGTCGTGCTCACCCTCCGGCGGAGTGGATCCCGAACTCATGTCCCTGAGCCTGCCACTCGTGCCGTGCGGACGCTACGCACTCCGACCGAAGATCGCGAGCAACCTCGTCTGCAGGGGCGCGTCGGCGGGAACGGGGACCGGCGGGGCGAACATCCCGGTCTCCTGCAGCTGCTCGGCGAACGGCAGCGTCCGCTCGTACACGAGGTCGGAGAGCTCGGGGTCGAGCGTGTCGTCGGCGCCGATCCCGCGGGCGAGGTCCCACGAGTGGATGAGCGCGTCGGTCGTCATCTCCCAGCAGTACTCCGCCGTCGGTCGCTCACCGCTCGACAGCGACACCGTCCCGTCGAGCGCACCCGGCGCGCCGAACGCGGCGAGCGACGCCCGCACGGCCTCGTCCCACGTCGCGACCGGATCGTCGCCGAGCTGGTCGCCGTCGAAGCGATCGCCGATGTCGGCGACGCTCGCACCCTGCGCGAGCGGCGGCACCCACAGCTGCTCGACCGTCACGTGGTTCACGAGCATCCGCACGTCCCACTCCGTGTCCGGCGTGGGGTCGTGCCACTGCTCCGCTCCGGTCGCGTGCACCAGCCGGCCGAACCCGTCGACCGCCCGCTCGAACAACACGATGAGCTCAGTCATGCGACTCGGACCTCCCTCGGGTAGTCAGCGGCTGGTGGCGACCAACAGCTCGGCGAGGCGTTCGGGCTGGTCGCGGAACGGTCCGTGATCCGTGTCGATCTCGACGACGTCGGCGTTCACCGACGCCGCCATCACCCGCTGGGCGTCCGGCGGCACCAACGTGTCGGCAGTGGTGAGGACGTACGCCTGTCGGCCGGACGTCCGCGGATCGCCGCTCCACTTCTCGCGCAGGACGGCGATGCCTTGTGCGCGCTGCGTGCGCTCGAGGTACTCGCGTGCACCGTCCTGCTCGGCCGGATCCATCCCCGCGACGTATCCCTCGATGTTCAGGCCGCACCGACCGGGCCCCGCACCCACGACCAGCCCGCCCAGCGCGGCGATGCCCGCTTCCTCGCCGGCGTCGAACGGGTCGCTGCCCACCAACAGATCGAGCACCGACGCGCCCGCCCTCGGGATCCAGGCGGCGACGAACACGACCGGCACGTCGGGATGCTCCAACGCGATCTTCGACGCGGTGAAGCCGCCGAACGAGTAGCCCACCAACACGACGTCGGTCAGATCGTCGGGGAGAACAGCGCGCACGGCGTCGGCGTACTGCTCGAGCGTCGCATCCGCGTCTTCGCACGGCAGATCCACGACCACCACGGTGTGACCCGCCGACTCCAACGGCTCGAGCAGCGGCTCCATCGTCGCCGGGGTGTCCCAGGCGCCGGGAACGATCACGAAGGTCGACATCGCGAGATTCTCGCTCACCACGCGCGCTTCGGCACGCCGGTCACAGATGTCGACCTGATGAAAGAGCTCTCGAGCACGCCAGCGCCCGTTGCCTGAAGGGCTCTGGACCGATCATTCCGGGAGAAGTCTTCTGGGGCGCGCGGCCGAACGCCCGGGCATCTGTTGGCTGACGCACCCTTCGTCGACGCGAGCGAACGGCTGACGGGCCGATCACCAAGGTTGGTCCCCGGTGACGCGTCAAGGGCGAGGTCTGCGGTCCCGCAAGTAGCGTCGTGCGGATCGCGTCGCCGAACTGCCGTCGGAGGGTGGGGCGTGAGCACGTCGGGTTTGGTGACCATCTTGTTCACGGATCTCGTGGGCTCTACGGCGCTCGCACAGAACGTCGGCGACGCCGCGGCCGACACCCTTCGCCGCGAGCACTTCAACGTGTTGCGCCAAGCGATCGGCCGCACGGGCGGCACCGAGGTCAAGTCGATTGGCGACGCGCTGATGGTGTCGTACCCGGCTGCGGCCGACGCGATCTCCGGTGCAGTCGCGATGCAACAGGGCGTCGACCTGCACAACCGCCGCAGCGACGGCGCTCGTTTGGCGATGCGGATCGGGATCAGTGCCGGCGACGCGTCATTCGAAGACGGCGACTGGTTCGGCACACCAGTCGTGGAGGCGGCGCGGTTGTGCGCTGCGGCCGAGGGTGGCCAGGTGCTCGTCGCCGACATCGTGCGCGTGCTTGCGGGATCGCGTTCCGAGCACGAGTTGCGACTCGTCGGTGAGATCGCGGCGAAGGGGCTCACGGATCCGATCTCTGCCTGCGAGGTCGTTTGGACGCCGGTGACCGAGCGCGAGTCCGAGTCGAAGTCGGTGCCGCTTCCACCCGTGATCGAGCAGGCCGACACGTTCGCGTTCGTCGGCCGGAGCGAAGAATGGGAGGCGCTCGTCGACGCGTGGAAAGAGGTCGTCGCGGGGGGCCGACGCGTGGAGCTCATCGCTGGCGAACCCGGCATCGGCAAGACGCGTTTGGTGAAGGAGGTGTGCCGCCTCGCGCACGCGCACGGTGGTCTGGTGCTGTGGGGCGGTTGTGAGGAGGACCTCGGCGTCCCGTATCAGCCGTTCGCGGAAGCGCTGCGCTGGTACGCGACCGCGGGCCCGATCGACGATCTGCGCGAGCTGCTCGGCCCGCTCGGCGGTGAGCTCGCCCGCCTCGTACCCGACCTCGACCGTTTGGTTCCCGGCCTCGCCGCTCCAGTGAGCGCCGACCCTGAGACTGATCGCTACCGGCTGTTCGAAGCGGTGGTCGAGCTCCTCAGCGCACTCTCGGCCGGCGCGCCGGTGATACTGGTGCTCGACGATGTGCATTGGGCGGCCAAGCCCACGCTGTTGATGCTCCGGCACCTCCTGCGCGCTTCGGCCGCGCTGCGCATCCTGATCGTTGCGACGTACCGGGACACCGATCTCGACCGCACCCACCCGCTCGCGGAGATGCTCGCCGACCTTCGCCGCGAACCCACTGTTCGACGACTCACGCTTGGCGGCCTCGACGAGCACGGGGTCACCGAGTTCCTCGAGCGCACGGCAGGTCACAGCCTCGACGACCCGGGCCTCGCGCTCTCGCGTGCGGTGCACGCGGAGACCGAGGGCAACCCTTTCTTCATCGGCGAGGTTCTCCGACATCTGGTCGAGTCGGGCGCGATCGTGTTTCGCGACGGGCGCTACGCGGTGGATCGCACCCTGGACGAAGTGGGAATCCCCGAAGGCGTGCGCGAGGTCATCGGCCGCCGACTGTCGACGCTCGACGCGGCGACCAACGAGGTGCTGAGCGCGGCCTCGGTGTGTGGGCGCGAGTTCGAGGTCGGTGTGCTCGCGACGCTCGCGGAAGGCGGCGAAGAGACGGTGCTCGACGCACTCGAAGCCGCCGAGCGCGCCGCCCTCGTGACCGCGGTACCGGGCCGGGCCGCGCAGTACCGGTTCTCGCACGCGCTCGTACGCAGCACGCTCTACGACGAGCTTCCCACGAGCCGCCGGCTCCGACTGCATCGATCCGTGGCCCGGTCACTCGTCGACCGCCCCGACGCGACAACCCGCTTGCCCGAACTCGCGCGCCACTTCAGCGAGTGCGCCGCGCTCGGCGAGATCGACCGGGCAGTGGAGTACTGCCGGCGCGCGGGCGATGCCGCCCGGGACGAGGTCGCGTTCGAGGAGGCCGCCACCCACTACGAGAGCGCGCTCGGCGCGCTCGATCTCGCCGAGGAGCCTGATCTGGGGATGCGAGCCGATCTGCTGCGCTGGGCCGGGGAGGCGCTCGTGACCATCGGCGACCCGCGGGGCCGAGAGCTGCTCAACACTTCCGCCGGCGTTGCCCGTGACATCGGCGACGGCGCGCGACTCGCCGACGCGGCCCTCGCGCTGCACTTCGACGAGAGCACGCGAGACGTCAGCTACGTCGATCGCGCGACGATCGCCTTGATCGAGGAGGCACTCGAATCTGTCGGCCGCGATGATCTCGCCCGCCGGGCGCTGCTGAACTCGGCGCTCGGGCAGGAGTTGCGGGGGTCGGCGGTGGACCAAACTCGGAAGGTGGCGCTCGCCGAAGAGGCGCTGGAATTGGCGCGCCGCGCCGGCGACGAACGCGTCCTCTTTCGCGTGCTGGCCCGGCAGTCCAGCGGATACGACCAAAGTTGGGCCGAAGAGGTCCACCGGTGGTTCGCGGAAGAGGCCGAGATGGTTGCGCTCTCGACCCGTCTCGGCGACCCGCGGCTGCTGTTCGAGGCGTGCAGCCACCGGCTCATCAGCGCGATGTACGTGGGAGATCGTGAGACCTTCGACACGGACATCGCCGAGGTCGAAGTGCTAGCGGCACAGCTGCGCGAACCCGGGCTCGAATATCGCGCCCGAGCGCTGCGCGTGTCGCAATCGTTGATGAGCGGCCGCCTCGATGACGCCGAGCGCGAGCTCAGCGCGCTCAACGAGTACGCAGCGGTCCATCGCATCGCAGGGACGGGCTCCGTCGCCGCGCTCACGTTCCAGCTGTACTACGAGCGAGGGCGGCTCGCCGAGCTCGAACCGTTCCTCGCACAGATGGTCCGGGAACAGCAGACGATCATCGCTGCCCTGCACGCCGCGCTGCTGACTGTGTACACGAGTACCGACCGGCTGGACGAGGCCCGCGCCCACCTGCCGACCCTCGCAGCCGACGATTTCGCCATGGTGCCCCGCGACCAGTTGTTCGTCGTCACGATGAGCGGCATCGCGCGTTCCGCGGGACTCGCCCGCGAGCTCGACATCGCCCAGCAAGCGTACGATTACCTGCTCCCCTTCCGGGAGTTCATGGCGATCACCGGTGTAACGGCCGTGGTGCCGGTCGCGCTCAGCCTCGCCACTGCGGCCGCCGCCCTCGGCAACTTCGACGACGCGCAGGTGCACTACGGCGAGGCGATCGACCTCTCCGAACGGCTCGCGGCCCCGCCGTTCGCGGCCTTGACCCGTGCGTACTGGGCACAGACGCTCCTCGACCCCAACGGGCCGCACGACGTGGCGAGCGCCAAGGAGCTCGCGAATCAGGCGCTCGTCACCGCCGAGGAACTCGGTCTCGGCCGCGTCGCCGAGCTCAGCCGGCGCGTACTCTCGGTCTGAGGGTCGTCGACACCGGGCAAACGTCGTCAGGACGGCAACACCCGTGCGCGGAGAGCGGCCACCGACTCGCCCTCCGTCGCCGCGTTCCTCCGACAGAGGTCATCGGGATCCCAGGAGGCTGTGGTACGCCAGCGGCCGATCGCGCACTCACCCGTGACAGAGCTCGACGCTGGGAACGGATCGTGTTGGACGAGATCGTCGTCGAAGGCTTCACCGAATGGGCCGGGACTGCCGAGCCTCGGGTGCGGCACGCGGTCACCGCGGCGTTCGGCCCGCAGATCGGCAGCGACGCGACGGCCGAGGCTCTGGCGATCGCCTGGCAGCGGTGGGGCGAAGTGCGCGCCAAGAGCAACCCGGTCGGCTACGTGTACGGGATCGCTCGCAACGCCGCCCGGCGGATGGCGAGATCGCGCGCACCCGTTTCACTGCCCGACGTACCCCAGCACCTTCCGCGCGTCGAACCGGCGTTGCCAGGAGCGCTCGCGGCACTGCCGGAACAGCAACGGCTCGTCGTCAGCCTGCTCTACGGCTACGAGTGGACGATGAGCGAGGTCGCCGAGCTCCTCGGCATCGCGAAGACGACGGTTCAGAACCATGCCGAGCGCGGACTGCGAAGCTTGCGCGAGGCGCTCGGAGTGGATCGATGAGCGGCCCGATCGAACAGCAGCTACACGACTACTTCGCCGACCTCGACGCGTCGCAGCGCCACGTCGACGTCGCGGCGATCGCCGCAGACCATGGCGACGCCGTCGAAACGATCGTCGCGCCGATCGACCTCGCGCCGTCCCGCCACCGACGGCGAAGCCGCGCATTCGTTCTCGTCGCAGCCGCCGCGGTCGTCGCCGTCCTCGTCGGCCTGCTCACGAACGTCAACGGAGAGAGCCGCAGCGTCGAGATCGTGCCCGCCGACCCCGGGCCCGATGCCTCGATCCCGAACGTCTTGCGGATGTCGTGCCCCGAGATCCGTCCCGGCGACCGGAACGAGGGCGGTCGCCCGACCCTCGAGTCAGATCGTGTCGCACTGCAGGCCGACGGGCTGCACGTCGAGGTTGCTCCCCACCGCGAGGACGGACGCGGCCCGTTCCAGATTCGGGTCGCGACCAACGACTACATCGAGGACCCCATGGCGTCCACCAAGCCCGACGCCGTGAGCAGGTTCGTGGTCGGACCGAGTCACCTCACCGACCTCCCGCCTTCCGCCATCAAGCTGTCCATCTTCTGCGTGTTGCCCGACGCAGCCGGCGACTTCGCTCTGTCCTCCTGGGCGCCCGTCGAGGTCGAGGATCCGGCCAATGTCTGGGTCTCGCGGACGGGAGGCTGCCGCGGCAACGCAGCGATAACGGACACGGTGAAGGTCGAGAACTGGAACGACCTGCTCGACGGTTCCCCGCGGTTCTCCCGCTGGCTGAGGGAGGTGACCCCGGGCCTGCGGGCGTCCGACTCGATCGAGTCGGGCGACTACTGGTCCGTCGTCCGCGACGGTGAGACCGTCGCCCGCTGGTACTCCAGCTACCCGCAGGTCGTCGTGCTCGTGGCATGTCCCGGCAGCGGGATCGGAACGCCCACCGAGTCTTGAACCGGGCAAGTGATGTGACATCGACAGCAGCCGTCAGTCAGTGGAGGTGATGGGCCATGAGTCGCGTCCGACCATCGCGTGATCGTGAGCAGTGTGCTCCGACTCTGGGGAGTCTGGCCCGCAGGTCGCACCTGTGGAGGGCGGCCATGCGGCGTCTCGTTCGTTCTCGCCTTCTCGTCGCGATGGCCGCGCTCGCGTTCGGCGTCCTGCTGCTCGGCGCGTGTAGTGACGACGGCCCGACGACCCTCGCGCAGGGCGACGACGTGGAGCTCTTCGGGGACGTGAATCTCGCCGGCCAGACGCTGAACATCAGCGCCGAGGAGGAGCACGGGGAGGTGACCGGTGAGATCCGATTCTCTGACCCGAGCGGGGAAACGGTGGTCGCAGTCGAGTGCGCGGACACCGATACAGATGGCGTCGTCATCCTCGGCGGGACGATCACAGAACCAACCGACGGCGAGCTTTCTGGGCTGGTCGCACTGTTCATCAGGGAAGGTGACCCCGACAGCGTCACCGTCTGGCTCGACGCGGGCGAGAGTGAATCGTGCAGCGATCTCCTGAGATCCCGACATGATCTCCTCGACGACGAAGACGCGTTCGTCGACGTCGAGGCCGGCAGCGACATCGAGACCGGCTGACCGTCGCCAACGCCTTCGGGCGAACGTTGTCGAAACGACAAGGCCAGTGGGCTGTGGAGACGATGGGACTCGAACCCACGACCCCCTGCTTGCAAAGCAGGTGCTCTAGCCAGCTGAGCTACGTCCCCGAGACGCCGCGAGGGTAGCGGGGGCGCTCCGCGGCGCCGGACTCCTCTGACTCCCACTCGGCGTTGGCGTCGGCGAAGCGTTGGTGCGCGAGCGCGATGTCGTACGGGCGTTCCTCGAGCGGGCCCGGACCCCATTGGCTGCGGGGCTGGTTGACGAAGTCGCCGCCGTACACGTGGATCGCCGCGGTGAG
>DASUMP010000060.1:0-16346 GCA_036277635.1 Acidimicrobiia bacterium
TGTGCTCGCTGCCGCTCAACGTTGCGGCCGCGCGCACGACGGCCGCCGTCCTCGCCGACCACCCCGGGCGCGTCGTGCTGCGTCACCACGACCTGCCGTGGCAACGCCGTCACCTGCGGGCACTCGAGCGCGAGTTCCCGCCGCGACTCGCCGGCGCCCTGCACACGACGATCAACCTCCGCTCGCGCCGCGAGCTGATCGCGCGCGACTACGGGCCGGTCGTCACGATCCAGAACCGCTTCGATCTCGACGCGCCGCTCGGCGACCGTGACGCGACCCGGCGACGTCTGGGATTCCCCGACGACGAGCTCGTGCTGTTCCAGCCGACGCGCGCGATCGAACGGAAGAACGTGCCCGGAGCGATCCGCTACGCCGCGTCGCTCGCGCGAGCGGTGCCGGATCGCGCGGTGCGCTACTGGCTGACCGGACCGGCCGAGGACGGGTACCAGGAAACGCTCGACCGTCTCGTCGAACGCTCGCCGGTGCCGGTCACGATCGCGCCGGCGCCCGCGGTCGCCGACGGGTACGCCGCCGCCGACGTCGTGCTGTTGCCCTCGACGTGGGAGGGGTTCGGCAACCCCACGATCGAATCGGTGTGGGCACGCCGCCCTCTCGTCGTCAACTCGTACCCGGTACTCAGCGAGATCACGACGTGCGGCGTGCGCTTCTTCGACCTCGACGACGTCGCCGCCCTCGTGCGCTTCCTTGCGACGCCCGATCCGACGCTGTTCGACGTGAACCTCCGCCGGGCGCGCTCGTCGTTCTCGATCGCCGACCTTCCCGCTGCGATCGACGCCGCGTTCGTGGCGATGGGGTGGACCTCATGGTGAACGGCCCGCCGCCCGACGACCGAGTCGCCGCACAACGGGCGCGCCTCGCGCGCGTCGTGCGCCTCGCGAAGCGGATCGGCTACAGCGGGCTGCTCGTCGCCGTCGTGGCGTTCTTCGTCGGGCTCGCGACCCAGTTCCCGCGCTGGACCGTGTCGGCCGCGGTCACCGGCCTCGTCGTGGGCTGCGTCGTCCTGCCCCTGCCGATCGTGCTCGGATACGGGATCCGTGCCGCCGAGCGCGAAGAGCGGGAGGCGCGTGCGCAGCGGCGGGGCCGGCACGGCGGGAGTCCGCCGGGACGCGGCGCGTAGAGTCCCGACTCGGCGCGCGCCGCGTGCCCAGTCGCCGATCGGTCGTCCGCGTTGGCGAAGACACGCAGAAGGGAAGCCCGGAATGCCCAAGGCCGCGTTGTGTGGAGGGATCGACCAGGCGCTCGAGGTGGTCGACGTCGAGCTCGAAGACCCGAAGGCCGGCGAGGTCCGCGTGCGCATGGGCGCGTCGGGCGTCTGCCACTCCGACCTATCGGTGGTCAACGGCACGTTGCTCTCGCCGTTGCCGAGCATCCTCGGCCACGAAGGTGCCGGCATCGTCGAAGCCGTCGGCGACGGCGTCACGCGCGTGCAGCCGGGCGACCACGTCGTGCTGTCGTTCGTCCCGCAGTGCGGCACCTGCTACTTCTGCACGCACGACTCGCCCGAGGTCTGCGAGACCGGCTTCATCGCGATGGCGATGGGCAGTCAGCTCGACATGACGTCGCGCTTCAGCGTCGACGGCACTCCGGTGCACCAGATGTCGGGGCTCGGCACGTTCGCAGAAGAGCTCGTGTGCCCCGAGATCAGCACCGTGAAGATCGACGACGAGATGCCGCTCGCGGCCGCCGCGCTCATCGGCTGCGGCGTGCTCACCGGGTTCGGCGCGGCCGCGAACACCGCCAAGGTGCGCGCCGGCGACACGGTCGCGGTGATCGGCTGCGGCGGCGTCGGGTTGAACGTCATCCAGGGCGCGCTCCACTCCGGCGCCGAGCGGATCATCGCCGTCGACATGTTCGACGCGAAGCTCGACCTCGCCCGGCAGTTCGGCGCGACCGACACGGTCAACCCCACCAACGGCGACGCGGTCGAGCAGGTGCGCGCGCTCACCGGTGGTCGGGGCGTCGACGTCTCGTTCGAGGTGATCGGCCTCAAGCCCACGATCGAGCAGGCGTTCGCGATGCTCCGTCGCGGCGGCAACGCCATCATCGTCGGCGTGCCGAAGATGGAGGTCATCGCCGAGATCCCCGTGGCGATGGAGCTGCTCGTGAACGAGAAGGGCCTGAAGGGCTCCTGGTACGGCTCCTCCGACGTGCAGCGCGACGTCCCCCGACTGGTCGAGCTCTACCAGCAGGGAACGCTGAAGCTCGACGAGCTGATCTCGCGACGCATCGGGCTCGCCGACATCAACGACGCGTTCCGGGCGATGGAAGCGGGCGAGGTCGCGCGTTCGGTCGTCGACTACGGCGTCTGATCGGGCGGTCGCCACGCCGCCGACGGTGCGGGCTCGTTCGATCCGGGTGCCGCGGCCGACGGCTCCGACGACCCCCAGGGCGCGGGCGGCGGTCCGGTCACCGGAGCCGGCCGCGAGCGCACGCCGAACACGATCAGGAGGATCGCGACGAGCGCGAGCACTGCGGCTGCGATCAGGAACCCGATCGCGAGCGGATACGCGAACGGGACACGCGCGCCCAGCCGCATGCGCACGTCGATGCCGGCCGACCCGTCGGCGTTCATCACGACGAACCGATACGAGCCCTGCTCGAGCTCCCAGTCGAGCGTGCGGCGATCCGACCCGGACGTCGACGCGACCCAGAACGACTCGGCGCCGGGCGGGTCCGGTTCGCTCGTGCCGTCGACGCGATCGGTCTGCAGCTCGCGCTCGCCCCACTGCACGTCGGTGACGACCTCGTGGGGCACCCCCGCGAGGTAGCGGTCGACGTCGGCGCTCTCGGCGACCCCGACGAACACGTCGCCGCTCCCACCGATCGCGTCGGCGCGCAGCCGGATGCGGATGTCGAAGCTCGAACCGGTCGGGAGCTCGTCTTCGATCTCGACGGGGTCGGAGATCAGCGCGTAGGTGTCGGTGGCGACCTCCTTGCGCGACGAGTCGAACCAACCGTCACGTCCGAACAGCGCCAACAGCGCGATCCCGCCCACGACCAGTCCGATCGCGGTCAGGGCTGCGATGCCTCCGAACACGAAGAGCAACACGCGCTTCACTCGCGCCTCCCAGGCGTCGGTTCGTGAGTCCACCGTCGCGCGCCAGCCGGGCGCGCACAACCCACCGAGGTCCCGACACCCTCGGCAACCGTCACGTCCGAAGCGATCCGGGGCTGACGACGTCAGTACGCTGAGCCGGCGGCGTCAGGTCCGCCGGCCCGCAGCCCTGTGCGCAGGCCCCAGCCGAGGAGTGGTGCGATGCGGTACCGGAAGTTCGGCACGAGCGACCTCGAGGTGTCCGAAGTCGGCCTCGGGACGTGGACGCTGGCGAGCGACTGGTGGGGTCGGGTCGACGATCCCGACGCGATCATCGCCGCGGCGTTCGACGCCGGCGTCACGTTCATCGACACGGCTCCGGTCTACGGCGCCGACGCGATCGGCGAGACGATGCTCGCGAGCTTCCTCGCCGCCCACCGCGACGAGATCGTCATCACGACGAAGTGCGGCTACGACATCGACGCACCGCGGCAGTACCCCGGCCAGTCGGAACGCCCGCAGGACTTCACGCCCGCCGGCGTGCGCGCCCAACTGGAGCAGTCGTTGCGCCGACTGGGCACCGACCGCGTCGACCTCTACCAGCTGCACAACACGCGCATCGAGCCGATCCTCGACGACGACCTGTGGGCTGAGCTCGAAGCGCTGCGCACCGAAGGAAAGATCCGCGAGCTGGGCGTCGCGCTCGGGCCGGCGATCGGCTGGGTCGAGGAAGGCAACCGCGCGATCGACGAACGACCGATCGTCTCGCTGCAGACGGTGTTCAACATCTTGGAGCAAGAGCCCGGCCTCACGTTCGCCGCGCGCCCGCGGGTCCGCAACGGCGAAGTCGGCCTCATCTCACGCGTCCCACACGCGTCCGACACGCTGTCGGGGAAGATCACGAAGGACACCGTGTTCGATCCGAAGGACCACCGCTCGCACCGCAACCGCGACAACATGCTCGACAACTTCGAGAAGGCCGAGACGCTCGCGTTCCTGTGGTCCCCCGAGACCGGCCGCACGATCGGGCAGGCCGCGATCGCGGGGATCCTCGCCAACCCCGCGTTCACGTGCGTGATCCCCACCGTGCTCTCCGCCGACGAGATGACGGAGTACGCCGCCGCCGCCGACCTGCCGCTGAGCGCCGCCGAGCGCTCCGAGCTCGACTCGCTGTGGGAACGCAACTTCGACCACGACGACCGTTTCGTGATGCCGCTGAAGTCGAGCGTCTGAGGGGATGCGCCTCCCGGCCGATCAACGCCGCCGCCAGCTGCTCGACTGCGCGCGCGAGGTGTTCGCGCGCAGCGGGTTCCACGCGACGTCGATGGACGACATCGCGCTCGAGGCGGGTGTCACGAAGCCCGTGCTCTACCAGCACTTCCCGTCGAAGCGCGCGCTCTACGTCGAGCTGCTCGACGACACCGGCCGCCGTCTCCTCGACCGCCTGGCGGCGGCGACCCGGCAGGCCACCACTGGGCGCGCCCGGGTCGAAGAGGGGTTCGCGGCCTACTTCCGCTTCGTGTTCCACGACGAGGCCGCGTTCCGCCTCCTCTTCGGCGCCCCCGTTCGCAGCGACCCCGAGTTCGCCCGGGCGGTGGAAGACACCGTGCGCGCCGCGGCGGAGACGATCGCCGAGCTCATCGAGATCCCCGTCACCGACGAGCAGCGCCGCACACTCGCGGGCGGGCTCGTCGGGATGGCCGAGTCGGTGAGCCGGCGCGCGCTCGCCGACGACGCGCTCGAACGCGACCCCGACCGGCTCGCCGCGTGGTTGGCCGAGCTCGCGTGGTTCGGGCTGCGAGGCGTGCGCGTCGAGTCGTCATCGCGCACGCCGTGACCGCGCGGCCTCAGAGCTTGCGCAGCCAGACCCGCCGGGCGGCGTGATCCGGACCCTTCTCGAGCACGAGGTCGGCGCGCCCGCGCGTGGGAGCGATGTTCTCGTGCAGGTTCACCCAGTTCACCTCGCGCCAGATCGAACGGGCGATCTCGACGCTCTCCTCTTCGCTGTACTGCGTGAAGTGGTGGAAGAACGATCTGGTGTCGGTGAACGCGGTGGAGCGCAACGCGAGGAACCGCTCGACGTACCAACGTTCGATGTCGGCTTCGTCGGCATCGACGTAGATCGTGAAGTCGAAGTAGTCGGACACCGTCACCTGGGGCTCGCGCCCCGGACGCGCCGGCGGGACCTGGAGCACGTTCAAGCCCTCGACGATCACGAGATCGGGGGCACGCACCACGATCTCGGCATCGGGGACGATGTCGTACACGAGATGTGAGTAGACCGGCGCGCGCACCTCGGGGTCGCCGGCTTTGAGCGCAGCGAGGAACCGCAGCAGCGCCTTTACGTCATAGCTCTCGGGAAAGCCCTTGCGATTCATCATGCCGCGCGCTTCGAGCACCGCGTTCGGGTGCAGAAAGCCGTCGGTGGTCACGAGATCCACGCGCGGATGGTGCGGCCAGCGCGCGAGCAGCGCCTGCAACACGCGCGCGGTGGTGCTCTTCCCGACCGCGACGCTGCCGGCCACGCCGATGACGAACGGCACCGGCGCGTGCAGGCGGCCGAGGAACGTCTGGGTCACCGCGTGCAGCTCGCGACTCGCGGCGACCCGCAGGTTCAGCAGCCGAGACAGCGGCAGGTACACGTCGACGACCTCGTCGAGTGCGAGATCGTCGTTGATCCCGCGCAACGCGTCGAGATCGCCCTCGTCGAGCGTCAGCGGAGTTGCCGCGCGCAAGGCCGCCCACGCGGCGCGATCGAACTCGACGAACGGGTCGACGGACTCGTCGTGCGCGCCGCGACCGGTCATCGCCGCGCACGCTACCGGCGGGTCAGCAGACCGGACGGACCAACGGATAGGGGTTCACGGCCGCGCCGCCGCCGGGGTGGTACTCGAAGTGCGTGTGCGGCGCACCGCCCTGTGCGTTGCCCGTGTCGCCCGTGTAGCCGACGACCTCGCCTTGTTCGACCCGACCACCGGAGCCCTCGTAGGACTGCAGGTGGAAGTAGTAGTAGGTGTTGCCGTCGTCGCCGTAGAGGTAGACGCCGAGGCCCGAGAGGTTCCCGCTCTTGTGGGAGACGGTCCCGGACACGACGGCGACGTTCGGCGTGCCGAACGGTGACATGAGGTCGACGCCTTGGTGGCGGCGTCCGCCGGATCTCGGTGCGCCCCACGAGTCGACGAACGACACCGCGCCGCGGATCGGGCACACGATGTCGGCGTCGGGCGTCGGGGTGGTGTCGGGATCGTCGTCGTCTTGTTGCTGGTTGCGGCGCAGCTCGGCG
This sequence comes from Acidimicrobiia bacterium, assembly GCA_036277635.1. Lineage (GTDB taxonomy): Bacteria > Actinomycetota > Acidimicrobiia > IMCC26256 > PALSA-610 > DASUMP01. The sequence goes on from DASUMP010000060.1 coordinate 6,339, forward strand.
AGCCGTCGAGCCTCGGCCTCTTGGCGCGCGCGTTCCGCCGCCGCGGCGGCGCGCGCGGCCGCCTCTTCGGCCGCGAGCTCGTCTTCGAGGCGCGACCGCAGCTCCTGCATCGCCTCCAGTCGGTCTTGGAGCTCGGCCGAGTCGCGCGCGAGCTGGTCGACCGCGACCCGCTGATCGGCGAGTGCGGCGTCGAGCTGTTCGCGACGCACGCCGAGGTCTTCGGTCACCGCGCCGAGGCGATCGAGCGTCTCGTTGCCGACCGCGTTCGCGTTCTCGAACAGTCGGACGCGTCGCTCCATCGCGAGGATGTCGGGCTCGAACAACGCGGGGACGAACGCGAGGCTGCCGCTCTGCTTGTAGGCGGTGGCCGCGCGCTCGTTGACCGCGCGGCGCAGCACGCGCGCCTCCGACTCCTTCGCCTCGAGATCGGCGCGGAGCCGCAGCACCTCGGTCTCGAGCTCCGCCTGGCGCGTGTACGCGACCTCGTAGCGAGCGGCGAGCTCGTCGGCTTCGCCTTGCACCCTCGTCAGCTCGCGGCGCGCCTCGCGGAGCTGCTCCTCCGTCGTCTGCGCGCGCGCCGGGGCGAGCGGGACGAGACCGACGAGGAGCGCGATCGCCACGACGATCGCACCGCGACGGAATTGGTGTCGCGGGCGATGGGCGTGGTGCGAGCGCGTGGGCGGGGGGGCGAGCACGACGTCACAACGCTAACCGCTCGGGCTCGCCGATCGGCAACTTCTCCCCGCATCGGGGCGGGGCAACGGCTGCACTCAGGGCGATCCTGTGCGCACGGCGGAGACGGTCCACGCCGCCGACGGGAGCCACACGCCGTCGTCACGCGCGTACGACACCAGCGCGCATCGCACCGTGCGCAACGCGTCGGCGACGACATCGGGACGGAGCACGTGCCGCGCGGGGCCGAGCGATCGCTCGACGAAGTCGACCGCGTCGGTGATGTCGTGCGCGACCCAGACGTCGAACGAACGGCGCACGACGACGACCTCGCCGAACCCCGCACGTGCGAGCAACGATCGGGTGCGTTCCGGGTCGGCGAGCGAGAACGGACACGCAGCCGGTGCTCCCCGCTGCGGAGCGGCAACGGGATCGAGCCGGGCGACGTGCGCCGCGACGGCCGCTTCGGGGATCGTCGCCCACGCGTTCGCTTCGCGTTCGGCCCACGTCACGAAGGCGAGGCGCCCGCCCGGACGCAGCGCCCGCCCCAGGTTCGCGAACGCGACGTCGGGATCGTCGAACAGCATCATCCCGAAGCGGCTCACCACCACGTCGAAGGATTCGGCGGCGAAGCGGTGGCGCTGCGCGTCGGCCTCGAGGAACGCGAGGTGCTCGAAGGCGAGGGCATGGGCGCGAGCGCGCGCCGATGCCAACAGCGGCCGGGACACATCGACGCCGACCGCTCGGCCCGTGGGGCCGACGTGCGCAGCCGCGTCGATCGTGGTCGTCCCTACCCCGCAGCCCACGTCGAGGACGCGCTCGCCGGCGCGGAGACCGGCGGCCGCGAACAGCTCGTTCGAGTAGCGGACGAGCATGCGATCGAAGCGAGCGGACTCCGCAGCCCAGTGCTCGCCCTGCTCGCCGTTCCATCGTTCCTTCGTGTTCATGAGTGTGTTCGACATGGCTCAGTACACTGTTGACGAACAGTGTGTTTGTCAAGTAGTTTTCCACCATGGTCCATCGCGGGCGAGGGCACTGGCACGGCGCGGAGTCGGGGCGACCCCGGGGTCGCGCGCGATCCGGGACCCGCTGCCGCTGGCGCGACGACACCGACGCCTGGGCGGTCGCCGCCCGCATCGAGCGGTTCGTCGAGCCCGCGCTGCTGCTCGTGCTCCGGGACACCCAGACCCACGGGTACGACCTCGCGCACGCACTCGAAGAGCTCAACCCGGAAGAACGGGTCGACCTCGGCAACCTCTACCGCCTGCTGCGCTCGCTCGAGGAGGAGGGCCTCGTCGAGTCGGAGTGGCGCGACGACCTCCCCGGGCGCAGCAAGCGGACGTACCGGCTCACCGACGACGGCGCCGCCGCGCTCGCGGCGTGGGCCGACGCGCTCACGCGCGCCCGCACGACCATCGACGAGTTCCTGACGCGACACGATGCAGGAGGAGCACCGTGACCGACCACCGCACCCACGACACCGCCGGCACCACGCGCCGCACGATCGACGAATGGCACCGCCACTGGCACGCCCACCACGGCGCGCACGTCCCGCGCCGCGTCCGGCGGTTGCGTCGCGCGCTCCGCCGCTCCCCGGAGGGCTCGCTCGCCGCGCTGGAGGCGTACCGACGCGACGTCGAGGAGCACCTCGCCGACGTCAGCGAGGAGATCCGTCGCCGACGAGATCACCAGTCGGCTCCGAGCGCGCGCTGACCACGCGCCCGCCGGCTGATCGCTGGGCGGTGCGTCGCGCGCGGGGTGAGTCGGCGAGGATGCGCACGAGGGTGAGGAACAGCACGCCGGCGATCATCGCCGCGCTCGTCGCTCGGTAGATCAGGTTCGTGGCGTCAGAGCCCGCGGTGGCACCGTGCACGCTCGCCGCGAAGAACAAGCCGAAGCTCGACAGGTGGACGCCCTTCCACCACTTGCGAGGGATCCGGCGCATCACGAGCGACGTCAGCTCGACCGCGAGCAGCAGGTAGAGCGCGACGATCCCCCACGCCACCGCCCCGGGCTTCCACTCCGACGCGTACGGCACGAACAGCTCGCTCCACCCGAAGTGCACGTACGAGTCGGCGACCAGGCCGGCGACGTGCACGACCGTGAACACGAGCGCGAGCGCGCCGAGGAAGCGATGCAGGTCCGTCAGCCACGCCGGCGCGGCGCGCCGTCCGAGGAGCCGCGTGCTGAGCAACAGTCCCCAGCCGACAGACAACGCGAGGAGGACCCAGGCGACGATCCCTCCGGCGCGCGCGACGTGCCACCACAGCTGTTGGTTCACGCTCGGCTCCTGGTGATCGCACGGGCGAGCAGCTCTGCGCTCACGTCGGACGGCCCTTCGACGATCTCGAGTCCGCCCGCGTCGCCGACGATCACCCCGGCGACGCCCAGTGCTCGCAGCACGTCTGCGGCACGTTCTTCCCCGGCGACGAACGCCGACTTCGCCGCGACTTCGGCGATCCACGCGTCGGTCGCGACGACCGTGATCGAGAGCGGCCCGGGCGCGGGCACCCCGCGGCTCGGATCGATCACGTGGTGCACGATCATGTCGCCGACGCGCCACGTGCGGCTCGTGCGGCTCGTGGTCGCGACGCCGGCGTCGTCGACTTCGAGCACCGCGCGGTGCACGGTCGGGTCGCGCGGGTCCTCGACGGCGACCCGCCACGGCGCGCCCGACGGCGAGCGTCCGCTGACCCGCAGGTCGCCGCCCAGGGACACGAGCACGCCGGCGGCACCCGCCGCGCGCAGCTCGGCCGCGACGAGGTCGGCGGCCAGGCCCTTGCCGATCCCACCGGGGTCGAACTCGACGCCGTCGGGCAGGGTCACCGCTCGCACCGTCGCGTCGAGCACGATCCCCGAGCAGCCCGGCGCGCCCTGCGGCGATCCGACCGGTCGGGCCGCGGCGATGTCGGCGAAGGTGCGGTCGTAGCCGAGCCGCTCGAGTGCGGTGAGGACGGTCGGATCGAAGCGGCCGTCGCTGCGACGCCATCCCGCGCACGCGCGGTCGACGAGCACGAACGTGTCGTCGGAGACCACGACCGGACGGCCGGTGCTGCGGTTCAGCCGGCTGACCTCGCTGTCGGCACGGAACCGGCTCCAGCGCGCTTCGAGCTGCTCGACGCGCGCGCGAGCGCGCTCCACGGCGTCGGGCGCGCCACCGACGACGAGGACACGCGCCTCGCCGCCCATGGCGCAGAACCGTTCGTCAGCGACTTCCATGCGTCGTGGCATCCGGTGCGGGCGCCGGTGCGGGCGTCGGTGCCGGCGCGGCCACCGGCGCGGGTCGGGGCGTCGGAGCGACGACCGCGGCCGGCGTCGAGCGCGTGACCGGCGCCGGCGCGTCGGACGGGACGACGTGGATCCGGCGCACGATGCGCACGACCACCGGGGGCGGTGTGGTCGTCGGCGCGGTCGGTGCCGGCGCCGCGGCGGGCGTCGTCGCCTGCGCGCTGGCGTGCAGCGGCAGCACGGTGAGGATGGCGGCGAACCCCGCCATGCTCGCGCCGAGCGTGCCCATCCGCGACGCGGCCGCGCGCCGGCGACGACGCGGTCGCTCAGTCATCGTCGTCCGCGCCCTCGAACTCGTCCTCGTGCTCGTCTTCGTGCTCGTCCTCGGTCTCGTCGTCGTCGACGTCGTCGGACTCATCGTCGTCGTGATCGTCGGACTCGTCGTCGTACTGCGAGTCGTCGTCGTACTCGGACTCGTCGTCACCGTGCGCGTCGTCGCCCTGCGAGTCGTCGCCCGACGGGCTCGGCGCGGTCACGTCGGGGGTAGTCGCGCTCGACGGCGGCGCGGGCACCGTCTCGTCGACGACGATGGTGCGCACCTCGGGCTGCTGGTCGTCGGTCGACGCCACGGTCACCGACGGCGTCTCGCCGAGTCCGCTCGCCGGTTGGTCGCCGATGATCCCGACGTTCGCCGCGATGGCGGTTCCTCCGGCGAGCACGGTGAGGGCGACCGTTGCGGCCGTGGTGATGGCGATCCGTCGTTCCATGAGAGGTCTCCTGATCGGTCGTGGTGCAGCCAACGTACGGAGGTCATCGGCAGCGGCCGCCCCGCGGTCGGTAAAGACTCGGCAAAGCCATCCGTGGCCGCGGGACCGGTCGTGCCACCCTGGTGACGTGGACATCCTCCTCGTGGAGGACGACGACTCGATCGCCGACCCTCTGATCGCCGGCTTGGCGCGCGACGGCTTCACGGTCCGCCGCGCCCGCACCGCCGCCGAGGCCGCGGCGGCGCTCGCGCCCGAGTTCGTGCTCCTCGATCTCGGACTCCCCGACGCCGACGGCGCCGACGTGTGCCGCGCGCTGCGCGCCCGCACCGACGTCCCGATCATCGTGATCACCGCGCGCGGCGACGAGATCGACCGCGTCGTGCTGTTGGAGCTGGGCGCCGACGACTACCTCGTGAAGCCGTTCGGGTTCCGCGAGCTGGTCGCTCGAATCCGTGCCGTCTCGCGACGAGTCGTGCCGCGCACCGGGGCCGGCGCGCCGCTGCGCGTCGGCGCACTCGAGATCGATCGCCGCACCCGGCGCGCGCGCCTCGACGACCACGAGCTCGTCCTCACCGTGAAGGAGTTCGACCTGCTCGCGTACCTCGCGTCCGACCCCGGGACCGCGCACACGCGCCAAGAGATCCTCGAGTCGGTGTGGGACACGCACTGGTACGGACCCACGAAGACACTCGACGTCCATGTGGCTGCGTTGCGCCGCAAGCTCGGCGATCCGCGCTGGATCGAGACGGTGCGCGGTGTCGGGTTCCGGTTCGTGACGCCGTCATGACCCGTCGCCTGCTCTTCAGCTACCTGTCGATCACCACCTTCGTGCTGCTCGTGCTCGAGATCCCACTGGGGCTCGCCTACTCGCGCAACGAGCTCGACCAGCTCACGAGCGACCTCGAACGTGACGCGCGCGTCATCGCGACCGTCGTCGAGGACGGACTCGAGGGGACCGAGACGAGCAACGCCCAGGCCGTCGCCGACGGCTACGCGACCCGCACCGGTGCACGCGTGATCGTCGTCGACGCCGACGGGATCAGCGTCGGCGACACCGACAACCCGGGGACGCCACGCGACTTCTCGACCCGCCCGGAGATCGCGACCGCACTCACCGGCGACGCCGCCACCGGCACCCGCTCGTCGGAGACGCTCGGCGAGGACATCGTGTTCGTCGCCGTACCGGTGGCCTCGGGCGGGCGCGTGCTCGGCGCGATCCGTATCACGTATCCCCGCGACGAGCTCGACGACCGCATCCGCCGCAACTGGTGGTCCCTCGCCGCGCTCGCCGGCGTGGTCCTCGTCGCCGTCGGCGCCGTCGGCACGGTGCTCGCGCGCTCCGTCACACGTCCCGTCCGCGCGCTCGGACGCGCGGCCGACGAACTCGCGCAAGGCGCACTCACGACACGCGTCCCCGTGACGAGCGGCCCGCCCGAGCTGCGCGCGCTCGAAGCGCAGTTCAACCGCATGGCCACGCGACTCGAAGAGCTCGTCGGTTCCCAGCGAGCCTTCGTGGCGGACGCGTCGCACGAGCTGCGCACGCCGCTCACCGCGCTGCGCCTCCGCCTCGAGAACCTCGCATCCGAAGCACCCGACACGTTGCACGCCGAGATCGCGGCGGCCGACGCCGAAGTGGCGCGGCTGACCCGCCTCGTCGACGGTCTGCTCCGACTCGCCCGCAACGAGGCCGCCACCGACGAGCGTGAGCTCGTCGATCTCGCCGAGGAGGTGCGCGAGCGCGCCGAGGCGTGGCGCGCTCTCGCCGACGAGCACGCCGTCCGCCTCGACGTCGACGCTCCCGACCGCGTGCCCGTCCTCGCCGTGACCGACGCCGTTCCGCAGATCCTCGACAACCTGCTCGCGAACGCGTTGGAGGTCGCGCCGGCGCAGACGCGGGTGGTGGTCCGCGTCGAGGTGGTCGGCGACGTCGCCGCGTTGCACGTCGTCGACGAGGGCCCCGGACTCTCGGCCGAGGAACGAGCCCGGGCCTTCGACCGGTTCTGGCGGGCCGCCGACGCGCCGAAGGGCGGCAGCGGCATCGGGCTCGCGATCGTCGCGCAGCTCGCCACCGCCAGCGGCGGCGACGCCGTGCTGCTCCCCGGTCCCGGGGGCGTCGGGATCGACGCGGTCGTGCGCTTCCCGACCGGCGTGGAAGGATGACCGTCCACCGAAGCGCATGAGGGAGAGCAGTCGTGCACGATCTCGTCATCCGGGGCGGCACCCTCGTCGACGGCACCGGTGCGCCGGCGCGCACCGCCGACGTCGCGATCGACGACGGTCGCATCACTGAGGTCGGCAAGCTGGGGCGAGTCGCCGCGCGCGAGACCGTCGACGCCGACGGCGCACTCGTCACCCCCGGCTTCGTCGACCTGCACACGCACTACGACGGGCAGGTCACGTGGGACCCGCTGCTCACGCCGTCGTGCTGGCACGGCGTCACCACGGTCGTGATGGGCAACTGCGGCGTCGGGTTCGCGCCGGTGCGACCGGGTGCCGAGGACTGGCTCGTGCAGCTGATGGAAGGCGTCGAGGACATCCCGGGCACCGCGCTCGCCGAGGGGATCACGTGGGGTTGGGAGACCTTCCCCGAGTACCTCGACGCGCTCGACACGATGCCGCGCGCGATCGACGTCGGCACGCAGGTCCCGCACGGCGCGGTGCGCGCCTACGTGATGGGCGAGCGCGGCGCGCGCAACGAACCCGCGAACGCCGAGGAGATCGCGGCGATGGCCGACGTCGTGCGCGAAGGGATCGCGGCCGGCGCGCTCGGCTTCTCGACCTCACGCACGATCATGCACCGTGCCGTCGACGGCGAGCCCGTGCCCGGCACGTACGCGGCCGAAGACGAGCTGTTCGGGATCGGCGCCGTGCTCGGCGAGCTCGGCGCGGGCATCTTCGAGCTCGCACCCGCGGGAGTGATGGGCGAAGACCTCGCGGCCCCCGAGCGCGAGGTCGACTGGATGCGCCGGCTGTCCGCGGCGATCGGTCGCCCGGTCAGCTACGCGCTCGCGCAGCACAACTTCGCGCCCGACCAGTGGCGGGAGCTGCTGCGCCTCTCGGCCGATGCGACCGCCGACGGCGCCGATCTGCGCGCGCAGGTCGCCGGTCGTCCGCTGAACATGCTCCTCGGCTTCCAGACGTTCCATCCGTTCAGCTGGAAGCCCACCTACCAGCGCCTCGGGCACCTGCCGCTCGCGCAACGCATCGTGGAGCTGCGCAAGCCCGAGGTGCGGGCCGCGATCCTCTCGGAGCCGTCGACCGACGTCGACCCGATCATCCAGTACGTGGCAGCCAGCTTCGATCGCATCTACCCCATGGGCGAGCCGCCCGACTACGAACCCGCAGCCGACCAGAGCGTCACCGCGATCGCGCAGCGCGAAGGCCGCTCCGAAGAAGACGTGCTCTACGACATCATGTTGCGCCACGACGGTCGTGAGCTGTTGATGTTCGCGTTGCTCGGCTACAGCAACGGCAACCTCGACGACATGCGCGAGATGATCCTGCACCCGAACAGCGCGCTCGGGCTGTCCGACGGCGGCGCGCACTGTGGTGTGATCTGCGACGCGAGCATCCCCACGTTCATGCTCACGCACTGGACGCGCGACCGCTCACGCGGCGACCGACTGCCGCTCGAGCTGATCGTGCAGAAGATGACGCGCGACACCGCCGCGCTCTACGGCCTCGGTGACCGCGGTGTCGTCGCGCCGGGCATGCACGGCGACGTCAACGTCATCGACTACGACAACTTGCGTCTCGCGCTCCCCGAGCTGGTCCACGACCTACCGGGGGGAGCTCGCCGCTTGATCCAGCGGGCCGACGGCTACGTCGCGACCGCGCTGGCCGGCGAGATCACGATGCGCGGCGGCGAGGACACGGGCGCCCGACCCGGTCGCCTGCTGCGCGGCGCGCGTTGACGACGGTCCAGATCCCCACGGCGCGGTACACGTCGCCGGAGTACGCCGCGCGCGAGCACGAGCGGCTGTGGCCCCGCGTGTGGCAGCTGGCGTGCAGCATCGACCACGTCGCGCGCCCGGGAGACTGCTACGAGCACCGGCTCGGCACGTTGTCGGTGTTGATCGTGCGCGGCGACGACGGCGAGCTGCGCGCCTTCCAGAACGCGTGCCGCCATCGCGGCAGCGCGATCTGCGAGGGCGTCACGAGCGGGCTCACCGAGCTGCAATGCCCGTACCACCGCTGGACGTGGGATCTCCAGGGTCGCCTCCGGGAGGTCCCGTCACGCAAGGTGTTCGGGGTGCACAACGACGACCTGCCGTTGGTGCCGGCGCGCGTCGACGTGTGGGGTCCCCTCGTGTTCGTGAACCTCGCGCTCGACGGCGAGCCGCTCGACGAGTTCCTCGACGGCGTCCCGGCCGACGCCGCGTGGGCCCGTCTCGACGAGTTCCGCTGCCTCGCCGCGATCACGATCCCCACGGAGTGCAACTGGAAGACGCTGATCGAGGGCTTCTCGGAGACGTACCACGTGCAGGGCATCCATCGCGAGATGCTGCCGATGTGCGACGACGTGCGCGGCCCCCAACAGCTGTGGCGGCGTCACGGCAAGCTGCACCAGCCGTACGGTCTCCCCTCGCCGCGCCTGCGCGACCGCCCGAGCGACCAGCAGGTGTGGGAGTCGTTCGTCGAGATCATGGGCATCCGCGTCGGCAACGTCGAACAACGCGACGCCGGCCCGGCACCGATCGTCCCCGACGGCAGCACGATGCGGGCGCAGATCGCCGAGCTCGTGCGCGCCGAGGGCCGACGCAACGGCAACGACTACGCGAGCTGGGACGACGCGCAGGTCCTCGACATGTCGCAGTACAACCTGTTCCCGAACGTCACCGTGCTCGTCTTCTCCGACCTCATGCAGGTCGTGCGGGCGCGTCCCGGGCGCACGCACCTCGACGCGCACATGGACACGTTCGCGTTCGTGCGCCGGCCCGTCACCGACGACGATCCGCGTACCCAGCCGTTCGAGCTCCCGCTCGCGCCCGGCGCCGAGCTCCCCCTCGGCCTCGTCCTCAACCAGGACGTCGCCAACTTCTCACGCGCCCAGCGCGGCCTCCACCAACCCGGCCTCACGCACCTCACCGTGTCGGTCGAGGAGGAGTGCCGGATCGTCAACCTCCACCGCGCCCTCGACGAGTTCGTCGGCCCCTGACCGAACGCGTCCATTGCAGCGATTGCCCGCCTCTGCGAGGAGATCGCTGCAATGGACGAGGGTTACGGGATGTGGATGCCGGAGATGGCGCGGGCGACGACGAGACGCTGGATCTCGGAGGTGCCTTCGAAGATCGTGTAGATCTTCGAGTCGCGGTGCCACTGCTCGACGGGGTGGTCCTTC
>DASUMP010000061.1:0-8470 GCA_036277635.1 Acidimicrobiia bacterium
ATCGCTGCAATGGACGAGGGTTACGGGATGTGGATGCCGGAGATGGCGCGGGCGACGACGAGACGCTGGATCTCGGAGGTGCCTTCGAAGATCGTGTAGATCTTCGAGTCGCGGTGCCACTGCTCGACGGGGTGGTCCTTCACGTAGCCGGCGCCGCCGAGGATCTGGATCGCTTCCTCGGTGGCCTTGACCGCCACTTCGCCGGCGTAGAGCTTGCTCATCGAGCCTTCGCCGGCGGTGAACTGCTTGCCGGTCGCGGCCATCCAGCACGCCCGCCACACGAGGAGTCGGGCCGCGTCGATCTGCATGCGCATGTCGGCGAGCTTGAACGCGATGGCCTGGTTCTCGATGATCGTGCGGCCGAACGCCTTGCGCTCCTTCGCGTACTCGAGTGCGTACTCGTAGGCGGCCCGCGCGATGCCGAGCGCCTGCGCTCCCACGAGCGGACGGCTGGCCTCGAACGTGCTCATCGCGGCCTGCACGCGCGAGCTCTTGCCCTCGCGAGCACGCGCGAGGCGCTCGTCGAGCTTCTCCTTGCCGCCGAGCAGGCACCGGCCGGGGACGCGCACGTCGTCGAGCACGACCTCGGCGGTGTGCGACGCGCGGATGCCCATCTTCGAGAACTTCTGCCCCTGGGTGAGACCCGGGGTGCCGGGCGGCACCACGAAGCTCGCGTGGCCCCGCGCCTTGAGCTCGGGCTCGACCGCGGCGACGACGACGTGCACGTTGGGCACGCGGTCGATGCCGCCGTTGGTGATCCACGTCTTGGTGCCGTTCAGCACCCACTCGTCGGTCGCTTCGTCGTAGACGGCGCGCGTGCGCAGCGACGAGACGTCGGAGCCGGCGTCGGGTTCGCTCACCGCGAACGACGCGACGTGGATGTCGTCGGCGGTCCCGAAGCACTCGGGCACCCACTCGGCGATCTGTTCGGGCGTGCCGTTGCCGACGATGCCCGAGACGCCGAGGGTCGTGCCCATGAGCGCGAGCGTGATGCCCGCGTCGCCCCAGCTGAGCTCTTCGGAGATCATCGGGAACGTGATACCGGTGGGGTCACCGAACGCGTTGGCGATGAACTCCCACGAGTACAGCCCGATCTTGGCGGCCTCCTCGATGATCGGCCACGGCGTCTCCTCCCGCTCGTCCCACTCGGGCGCGGCGGGCCGGATGACGTCGGCCGCGAAGTCGTGCACCCATTTCTGGAGCTGGAGCTGGTCCTCGGTGAGATCGAGGGAGAAGTCGGCCATCGGGGAGTCTCCTCGGTGCGCCCGGTGCTGCCAGGGTCGGAAGTTACCGCCTGGTAACCCCAGGATACCCGCTGCCTGCGCCGACTCCGAACGCGCGGCTTCTCCGCGTCTTTCAAGCGGCCCGGTGTCGGTGCCGATCCTTGTGGTGTCCGCTCCGCACCGCCAAGGGGGCCCCCGATCCGTCGCGCACTCGCCTCGCTGTCCACGGTCGTCGTCGTGTGCGCGCTGCTCGTCGCGCCCGCGACGAGCGCCGGTGCCGACGGTGATCCCGTCGACGGTCCGCTCTACCGGCGCATCCGCTTCCCGGTGCAGGGCACGGTCACCTACTGGGACGACTTCGGCGTGTGCCGCGACGGGTGCAGTCGTACGCACCAGGGCAACGATCTCATGGGCACGCGGCTGATGCCCCTCGTCGCCGCGGCGAGCGGGACCGTGTCGTACCTCAAGGTCGACTCGCCGACGACGCGCTCGGGGAACATGGTCACGATCCGCGACAGCGCGGGCTGGACCTACTCCTACATGCACGTCAACAACGACACGCCGGGCACCGACGACGGCGCGAACCCCGCGCAGTGGCGCTTCGGTCCGGGCATCACGCTCGGCGCGACGGTCACCGCCGGCCAGCTGGTCGGGTACATGGGCGACAGCGGCAACGCCGAGGGCACGTCACCGCACCTGCACTTCGAGATCGCGAAGCCCGACGGCACCGAGATCTCGCCGTACACGAGCCTTCGCCTCGCGCAGGGCCTGCCGGCGTACAACCGATGCCGATACGACTCGAACCCGAAGCGCACGCCGAGCAGCGCCGGCGGTACCGGGTACTGGGTGCTCGCGGCGAACGGAAACGTCTACCCGTTCGGCACCGCGGTGCTCTACGGCGCGACGCGCAACGCGACGACCGGCGGCCCGGTCGGACTCGCGAGCACGCCGACCGGCGAGGGCTACTGGATCGTGGACGCGCGCGGGAACGTGTCCACCTACGGCGACGCGAGCTTCTACGGGTCGACGGCCGACCTCGCGCTCGACCGTCCGATCTTCTCGTTGACGCCGACGCCGACGGGCAAGGGCTACTGGCTGCTCGCGAGCGACGGCGGCGTGTTCAGCTTCGGCGACGCGAAGTTCCACGGCTCGACCGGTGGCATGCGCCTGAACGCGCCGGTCGTGGGCATGGCGCGCACCGCCGACGGTGGTGGCTATTGGCTCGTCGCGCGCGACGGCGGCGTGTTCAGCTTCGGCGACGCCGCGTTCCACGGCTCGACCGGCAACCTGAGGTTGGACGAGCCGGTGAACAGCATGGTGCCGAGCGCGACCGGCGCTGGTTACCTGTTGCTCGCCGACGACGGCGGCACGTTCGCGTTCGGCGACGTCGTGTTCCGCGGCTCGCTGCCCGGCATCGGGTTGTGCGCGTGGTCCGACGGCGTCGCGGTCGTCCCGACGAACACCGGGAACGGCTACTGGATCGCCCAGGCCGACGGCCGCCTCCGCGCGTTCGGCGACGCCCGCCACTTCGGCGACCTCGCGGCCAGCGCGCTGCGCCCCGTGTCGATCGCGGTGGTCCCCACCGCGCCCTGACGGCGGGCGCCCTCCGCCGGGTGCCATCATCGGCCCATGGCCGAGGTGCAGCAGACCGACCTGCCCGGCGTCGGCGTCCGCTACGAGTTCGTGACGAGCGACGGCGAACGCCTCGGCGTGCTCGTCCACCGCAGCGGCCGTCGCGACGTGCTCCTGTACCGCCGCGACGACCCCGACGAGTGTCGGGCGGTGGTCGAGCTGGCGGCGCCCGACGCCAACACGTTGGTGGAGCTCCTCGGCGCGTCGCGGGTCAGCGAGCACCTCGGCGAGGTGCAACAGCGCATCGCGGGTCTCGCGATCGAATGGCTGCGCGTCGAGCCGAGCTCGCGATGGATCGACACGTCATTGGCCGACGCGCAGGTCCACACGCACACCGGGGTGTCGATCGTGGCCATCGTCCGCGACGGCGAGACGATCGTCGCACCCGGTGCCGACGACGAGCTGCGCGCGGGCGACACCGTGGTCGCGGTGGGCACCCCCGAAGGGATCGAGCTGTTGCGACCGGCGCTGCGCGGCTGACGTGCTCGCGGCGGGTGGAACCGATGCGACGGCGTTCATCGAGCTCGGCGCGATCGTGCTCGGATTGGCCGTGCTCGCGCGCATCGCGGAACGCGCGGGGTTCAGCCCGATCCCGCTGTACCTGCTGGCGGGTCTGTTCTTCGGCGACGGCGGGTTCCACCAGCTCGACGTGTCGGAGGACTTCCTCGACCTCACCTCGCAGATCGGCGTGGTGCTCCTCTTGCTCGCACTCGGACTCGAGTACACGGCCGACGAGCTGCGCCGGACCCTGCGCAGCGGGCTCCGCGACGGCGCCGTCGACCTCGTGGCGAACGCGCTGCCCGGCCTCGCCGCGGGGATCCTGCTCGGGTGGGGCGGCAAGGAGACGTTGCTGCTCGCCGGCGTCACGACGATCTCGTCGTCGGGCGTGATCGCGAAGGTCCTCGCCGACTTCGGCCGGTACGGCAACCGGGAGACCCCGACCGTCCTGTCGATCCTCGTGCTCGAGGACCTCGCGATGGCCGCGTACCTCCCGCTCGTCGGGGTCGTGCTCGCCGGCACGTCGTTGCTCGCGGGGATGGTGTCGCTCGCCGTCGCGATCAGCGTCGTCGTGATCGTGCTGCTGTTCGCGATCCGTTCGGGACACGTGGTCACCCGACTGCTCGCCAGCCGTTCCGACGAGGCGCTCCTGCTCGGACTCCTCGGATCGACCCTCCTCGTCGGCGGGCTCGCCGAACAGGCCGGCGTGTCGGCCGCGGTCGGCGCGTTCCTCGTGGGGATCGCGGTGTCGGGACCGGTGCAAGAACGCGCGAGCGAGCTCGTACAGCCGCTGCGCGACCTGTTCGCGGCGATCTTCTTCCTGGTGTTCGCGCTGCGCATCGATCCCGGCGACCTCCCGCCCGTCGCGTTCGCCGCGATCGCGCTCGCCGTCGTCAGCGCGATCACGAAGTTCGGGAGCGCCTGGTACTCCACGACGCGCGCCGGCATCGGCGTGCGGGGACGCACCCGTGCCGCCACGGTGCTCATCTCCCGGGGCGAGTTCTCGATCGTCATCGCCGAGCTCGGGACCGTCGCCGGGCTCGATCCGCGCCTCGCAGCCCTCGCGGCGGGCTACGTGCTCGTCCTCGCGTCGGCGGGTCCGATCCTCACGCGCTACGCCGACCCGATCGGCGAGCGACTCCAGGCGCGTACGCTCCGCCGCGCATGACAGACGGCGCACGACTCTCGGGACGCGCGGCGATCGTCGGGATCGGCGAGACCGACTACGTCCGCGGCTCGCCCCACCTGCCCGTCGAGCTGATGCTCGACGCGGCCACGACCGCGATCGCCGACGCGGGCCTCGCGGTGCGAGACATCGACGGCATCGTGCCGCCGCCGGGCTACACGAGCTGCGAGGAGCTCGCGGCCGAGCTCGGGATCGAGCACCTGCGGTTCGCGACGACCGTGCACATGGGCGGCGCGAGCCCCGTCGCCGCGTTGCAGCACGCCGCGCTCGCAGTCGCCAGCGGCATCGCCCGCCACGTGCTCGTGGTGGTCGGGTGGAACGGCTATTCGGCGTTCCGGTCGCGGCCCGGGGTGCCCGTCCCCCGCCGCGGTCTCGACGCGACGATCGTCGACCCGCTCCTCGACTTCTGCGTGCCGTACGGCGCGCGCGCCGCGGCGCAGCTCTACGGCTGGATCGCGATGCGCCACCAACAGCGCTACGGCACGCTCGCCACCGACACGGGCGAGATCGCGTTGCTGTGCCGCGAGCACGCGCACCACAACGACCGGGCGTTGATGCGGGGCATACCGCTCACCATGGACGACTACCTCACCGCGCCGTGGGTGTCGGAGCCGTTCCGCCGCTACGACTGCTGCCTCGAGACCGACTGCGCGGCCGCAGTCGTCGTCACGACCGTCGAGCGCGCGCGCGACCTCCCGCGCCCGCCCGCGGTGATCCTGGGCGTCGCCGAAGGGCATCCGCACCCCGCCGACGACATCCCGAACCGTCCCGACCCGTTCCACATCGGACTCACCGACGCCGCACCGGTCGCGCTCGGGATGGCGGGCGTGCGCGCCGACGAGGTCGACTTCTTGGAGGTGTACGACTGCTTCACCTACGTCGTGCTGTTGCAGCTCGAAGCGCTCGGGCTCTGCGGACGCGGCGAGGCCGGCGCGCTCGTGCGCGACGGGCGCTTCCGGCTCGGCGGCGCGCTCCCGCTGAACACGCACGGCGGGCTGCTGTCACAGGGGCACATGTGGGGCATGAACCACGTGGTCGAAGCCGTGCGCCAGCTGCGCGGCGATGCGGGCGGAGCGCAGGTGCCCGACGCGGCGCTCGGACTCGTCACCGGATGGGGCGACTTCGGCGACGGGAGCGTGGCCGTGCTCGGACGCGACCGGTGAGGCGATCGTGATCGACCGCATGCTCCCGAACCCGACCGGTCTTGCGGCCGAGTTCTACGCGCACACCGCCAACGGTGAGCTGCGGTTCCAGCGCTGCGCCGACTGCGCGACGTGGCGCCACCCGCCGCGGCACCGCTGCGGCGCGTGCGGCTCTGCCACCTGGAGCTGGGAGCCGTCGACGCGGCGGGGGCGCGTGTTCACGTGGACGGTCAGCCACCGCGCGTTCGACCCTGCGTTCGCCGACGCGCTCCCCTACGCCGTCGTCGTCGTCGAGCTGGAGGAGGGGCCGCGCGTCGTCTGCAACCTCGTGGATCTCGCGCCCGACGAGCTCGCGCTCGACCTGCCCGTCGAGATCGTGATCGAGCGGCGCACCGACGCGATCGGGCTGCTCGACGCGCGCCCGCTCCCCGCCACCGAGGCGTAACGTCGGGCGTGTGGACACCGACGAGCTCCACGCGCGTGAGGCGATCCGCGAGACGATCGCGCAGTACGCGTGGAACGCCGACGCCGGACGCTTCGACGCCCTCGCCGAGCTGTTCACGCCCGACGGCGTGCTCGAGATCGACGGTGAGCCCGTGGTCACTGGACGCGCCGCGATCCGCGAGTACCTCCACGACGTCGGTCGCCATCTCGGCGCCCACAGCATGGCGTCGCTGATCCGGCACCACACGTCGAACGTCACGATCGAGCTGCGCGACGCGACGAGCGCGGACGCGCAGTGCTACTTCCTCGTCGTCACGGAGGCCGGCGTCGACCACTGGGGCCGGTACCGCGACCGTCTCGTCGCGCACGGCGACGCGTGGCGGTTCGCGCACCGCCAGGTGCGCACCGACGGGGTCACGCCAGGCGGGTGGGCCGACCGCCGCCGTCAGTCCGCGTAGGCCTCGATCGGCGGGCACGCGCACACGACGTTGCGGTCGCCGTACACGCCGTCGATGCGACTCACCGGCGGCCAGTACTTGTCGGCGCGCAGCGACGCGAGCGGGAACGCGGCGACCTCGCGCGAGTACGCGTGGTCCCAGGCGTCGGTCACGACGTCGGACGCGGGGTGCGGCGCGTGGTGCAGGGGGTTGTCGTCGGCGGGCCACGTGCCGTCGGCGACCCGGTCGATCTCGGCGCGGATCGCGAGCATCGCGTCGCAGAAGCGATCGAGCTCGGCCAGGTTCTCCGACTCGGTCGGCTCGACCATGAGCGTGCCGGCGACCGGGAACGACATCGTCGGTGCGTGGAACCCGTAGTCCATGAGACGCTTGGCGACGTCGTCGACGCTCACGCCCGTCTCCTTGGTGATCGCGCGCAGATCGACGATGCACTCGTGGGCCACGAGCCCGTGCGCGCCCGTGTAGAGGATCGGGTACGCCTCGGCGAGACGGTGAGCCACGTAGTTCGCGTTGAGGATCGCGACCTCGGTGGCTTCGCGCAGCCCGTCGGGGCCCATCAGCGCGATGTACGCCCACGGGATCGGCAGGATCCCCGCCGAGCCCCACGGCGCGGCGGCGATCGGCCCGACACCGGTAACCGGCCCTGCGTCGGCGACGAGCGGATGGTTCGGCAGGAACGGCGCGAGGTGCGCGCGCACCCCGATCGGCCCGACGCCGGGACCGCCGCCGCCGTGCGGGATGCAGAACGTCTTGTGCAGGTTGAGGTGCGACACGTCGGCGCCGAACGCGCCCGGCTTCGCGACGCCCACCAACGCGTTGAGGTTCGCGCCGTCGAGGTACACCTGGCCGCCGTACTCGTGCACGAGCGCGCAGATGTCGCGGATCTGCTCCTCGAACACGCCGTGGGTCGACGGGTAGGTGACCATCAGCGTCGCGAGCCGATCGGCGTGCTCGTCGGCCTTGCGCTTCAAGTCGTCGAGATCCACGTTCCCTTGCTCGTCGCACGCGACCACGACGACGCGCAGGCCCGCCATCGCCGCGCTCGCCGCGTTCGTGCCGTGCGCTGACGCGGGGATGAGGCACACGTCGCGCGCGTCCTCGCCGCGCGAGCGGTGGTACGCGCGGATCGCGAGCAGGCCCGCGTACTCGCCCTGCGAACCGGCGTTCGGCTGCAGCGAGATCGCGTCGTAGCCGGTGATCTCGGCCAACCACCGCTCGAGGTCGGCGAACAGCTCGCGGTACCCCGTCGTCTGATCGGTGGGCGCGAACGGATGCACGTTCGCAAAGCCCGGCAGCGTGATCGGCTCCATCTCCGCGGTCGCGTTCAGCTTCATCGTGCAGGAGCCGAGCGGGATCATCGTGCGGTCGAGCGCGAGGTCGCGATCCGACAGTCGACGGAGGTACCGCAGCATCTCGGTCTCGGAGCGGTACCGGTGGAACACCGGGTGCGTGAGGTACGCCGATGTGCGCCGCAGCGACGGGGGGATCACCTCGGGCGCGGTGTCGATGCGCGCCGCGAGCGCGTCGGCGGTCGTCGGCACGCCGAAGCACTCCAGCACGGCGAGCAGCGTGGCGGGAGTGGTCGTCTCGTCGAGCGCGATGCCGATCGTGTCGCCGTCGACCCGCAGGTTGATGCGCCGCGCGCGCGCCTCGTCGACGATCGTCCCCGCGTCGCCCGGGACGCGCACGGTCAGCGTGTCGAAGAAGGCGTCGGTCACGACGTCGACGCCGCCGTCACGCAGCGCCCCGGCGAGCGCGCTGGTGAGCGCGTGCACCCGCCGCGCGATGGCCCGCAACCCGTCGGGGCCGTGGTAAGCGGCGTAGAGGCCCGCGATGACGGCGAGCAGCACCTGCGCGGTGCAGATGTTGCTGGTCGCCTTCTCGCGC
>DASUMP010000062.1:0-4478 GCA_036277635.1 Acidimicrobiia bacterium
CAGCGACTCGATGATGTGGGTGTCGTACGCGCCGCCGAGCAGCCGGAACAGGTTGTCGGGGTGGTCGCGCCAGTTCGCGCTCGCCGCCGTCATCGGCGGGTACCGCCCGGTGAGCGCGGGCGGGACGGCGCGCTGCGTGTAGTCAGCGACGCCCGTCGCGTTGCGGAACCACGTGGAGTCCGCGGCGAGGCGCGCGAAGTTCGGGAACCGTTCGGCGTCGATCGTGCCGTCGGCGCCGATCAGTGACGCGGTCGGCAGCTCGTCGAAGACGAGGACGACGACGGGCGTGCCGTTGGCCTCGACGCCGGCGACTGCGTCGAGTCCGCCCGCCGAGTCGGTGACGAGCGGCGCGACGTTCGACGAGAAGAGGAACAACGCCGCGAACGCCACGGGCGCCGGACCCGCGAACCGCATCCACAGCTGCGCGCCGCGCCTCGGGAGCAACGTGTACGCGAGCGCGCCGATGACGACGACGACCGCGCCGAGCACGAGTCCCGACAGCGGGGTGCCGTCGCGCAGCACGCGAACCGCGAACAACCCCGCGAGCGCGGCGAGCGTGAGGTGGTGGGCGACGCGTCGGGCGCGCGCGCCGGCGACCGCGCCGATGATCACGCCCCCGGCCCACAGCGTGAGCGGGGGAGCGAGCACGAGGAACGCGGCGAACGCGACGATGTCGGCCGCGTCGGCGCGATGGAACACGAACACCTCGGGCGCATCGCCGAACACGTCGAGGAGCGGCTGCGCGATCGCGAAGCCGCTCAGCGTCACGAGCTCGACGATGGCCCACGCCTCGAAGCGCAGATCGAAGCGTCGGGAGCGTTCCACGGTCCGATTGTGGCGGATCGGGTCGCGCGCGCGTCAGTCGAGCGGGTTCAGTCGGGTTCGGTCACGAAGTCGATGAGGCGTTCGACGGCGGCGACGAACGGTTGCTCGAGCTGCTTCCAGTCGTTGACTTCGCCGAGCAGTCGCCGCCAGAACGCCCCCTGGTCGCCCACCCCGAGCGCCGCGCACACGCCGTCCTTCCACGGGATGCCCTTCGGGACGTGCGGCCAGCGCTCGATGCCGATCACCGCGGGGCGGATCGCCGCCCACACGTCGACGAACGGCGTGCCGGTTACGAGCACGTGCGGGTCGCGGACCTCCGCCGCGAGGCGCGCCTCCTTGCTGCCGGGCACGAGGTGGTCGAGGAGGATGCCGAGCCGCCGGTCGGGACCGGGCCGCAGCTCGCGCACCACGTCGGCGAGGTGATCGGCGCCGTCGAGTCGCTCCACGACGACGCCTTCGATGCGCAGGTCGTCACCCCACACCTTCTCGACGAGCTCGGCGTCGTGCACGCCTTCCACGAGGATGCGGCTCGCGCGTGCGACGCGCGCCCGCGCGCCCACGACGGCGCGACTGCCGGATGCGGTCTTCGTGGTGGTCGAGACGCGCGCTCGCTCCAGATGCTCGGGTGTGCGGGTGCTCGGCGCGGGTCGCGGCGCGACGAGGGTGACCGCAGTGCCGTCGACCGCAAACGCGCCCGGCGTGTTCGGCAGCCGCTTCTCGAGCCCGGTCTGTCCGCGCACGACCACGTGGTTCGTGGTCGCGTCGAGACCCACGAGCGCGCCGAGGAACCCTGACGCGCGGTGGAGCAGCTTCGTGCCCGGCGTGGCCTCGTGGCGCGGGAAGTGCTGCGCCAGCCGTTCGGGTCCGTCGAGGGGTCCGGCGAGGATGCCGGCGCTGCGCCGCGTGCGATCGTGCGTCACGCGCGTCGACGGTACTGGTGTCAGCCGTTCGCGCCGGGGATCTGGCTCATGTACTGCTGGAGGTCGAAGTAGTCGCGCCACTCGATGATGCGACCGTCGGCGATCTCGAACGTGCCCATGACCGGCAGCTCGATGCGGCCGTTCGCGAACGTGAAGATGTCGAGCCGCTCGGTGAGCACGACGTCGCCGTGCGCGGCGATGTTGCGGACCACGAACTCCACCTGCTCGACGCCGGTGGTGAACATCGCGATGGTGGCGCGGATCGCGTCCTTGCCGACCACGGGGGCGACCGGGATGTTGTGGTACACCGCGTCGTCGGCGAGGAGCGCGAGCGCCCCCTCGATGTCGAGCGCCGTCCACGCGGCGCAGAAGTCGTTCACGATGGCGATGGGGTCACGGCGCTCGGTCATGCCCCCAGGCTGCACGCCGGCGCGCCCCGTGTGCCAATGCGCCCGCGTGTGCCAGTGTGACGGCATGGACGTCTACGAAGCGCTGTACACGACCCGCGCGATGCGGCGGGTGAAGCCCGACCCGATCCCCGCCGACGTGCAGGCCCGCATCCTCGATGCGGCCATCCGCGCGCCGAGCGGCGGCAACGTGCAGAACTGGCGGTTCCTCCTCGTCGACGACCCGGCGGTGCGGGGCGAGCTCGCGCCGGTGTACCGGCGGTGCCTCGACCAGCTCTGGGCCACGATCTACAAGGACCGCATCGCCGCGATGCAGGCCGCGCCCGACACCCCCGCGCACGTGCAGCTCCAGAAGGTGCTCGACTCCGCGAACCACCTCGGCGACCACTTCGCCGAGTACCCGCTCCTGTTGTTCAGCTTCGTGCAGTACGACCCGTCGGGTGGCTCGATCTTCCCCGCCACGTGGAGCGCGATGCTCGCCGCGCGCGCCGAAGGCGTCGGTTCGTCGCTCACGAGCGTGCTGATGTTCGAGACCGACGTCGTCCTCGACATCCTCGGCGTGCCGAAGGACGAGGGTTGGCTGATGTCGAGCTGCGTCACGTTCGGCTACCCGACCGGCCGCTGGGGTGTGGCGCCCCGCAAGCCCGTGCACAAGGTCGCGTACCGCAACCAGTGGGGGTCCCCGCTCGGCTTCGAGGTCCCCGAACCGCTGTGGCCGCCCGCGGGCGGGTGAGCCGAGGTCGGTCGTGACGACGTTGTCGGGCGCGCACGTCGTCGTCACGGGTGGCTCGGAAGGCATCGGGTTGGCGGCTGCGCGCGCGTGCGCGGCGCGGGGTGCGCGCGTCTCGTTGCTCGCGCGCCGCGTCGACCGCTTGGCCGCGGCCGCGCGCGAGCTCGGCGGCGACGTGCACACCGAGTCGGTCGACGTGACCGACGCCGATGCGGTCGCGCGCGCCGTCGACGCGTGTGTCGCACACCACGGGCCGTGCGACGTGCTGGTGACCTCGGCGGGCCTCGCCGAGCCGGGCTACTTCGCCGAGCTCGACCTCGACGTGTTCCGACGGCAGATGGACGTCAACTACTTCGGCACGTTGCACGCGGTGCGCGCCGTCGTGCCCGCGATGGTGGCGCGGCGAGCCGGTCACGTCGTGCTCGTGTCGTCCGACGTCGGGTTCATGGGCGTGTTCGGCTACTCCGCGTACGCGCCCACGAAGTTCGCGGTGAAGGGACTGGGGGAGTGCTTGCGCGCCGAGCTCGCGCCGGCAGGGGTGCACGTGTCGATCGTGTATCCCCCCGACACCGAGACGCCCGGGTTCGCTCGCGAGAACGAGGCGAAGCCGGAAGAGACCGCGCGCATCTCCGCGTCGATCAGCCCGGTGCCCGCTTCGCGCGTCGGCGAGGCGATCGCGCGCGGCGTCGAGCGGAACCGGCTGACCATCACCTGCGACCCGCAGTCGGCCGTGTTGGCGCGCAGCATCGGACTCGCCGGACCCGTCGTGCGCTGGTTCATGGACCGCACCGTCCGGCAGGTCCAGCGCACTCGCTGACGCACGGTCAGCAACTCGCGCCGCCGACGAGGACGAGGTCTGGCCCGTTGGACACACTCAGTGTGTCGAAATGGCCAACGGTCGCCGGTACCCAGTTGTTGTTGGCGCCGAGCGGCAGTTCTGGGCCATCTCTGGCAACCAGGGTTTGCCACCAATGGAACCGCTGGGTGCTGCCGGCTCGCGCGGTGCACACTTACTGCAATGATCAGACTCCGCATGGTCGGTGCGTTGATCACCATCACGCTCGCGGGATGCGCGTCCGACGGAGCAACGGAGCCGGACCACTACTCCGGGCGGGGATCCGAATGCGGCTCCTACCGCGCCTCGAATGCACCAAACGGTTCGACAGCCGAGGGTGACCGCGCGCAGCGCTGCCTCATCGACGCCTTCGATGATGGCGCTATCGCCTTCCTGAGCGTGATTGCCGACACGGTTGAAGGGCACCCGGTCCGAGTTGGTTACCAGGTAGAGGAGGCAGGACTGGTAACGGTCGAGTGGGATTGGAACGGAGACCCAGAAGGTCCGGATGGCATCGAGACTCGGCGATGCCGGGCTCTCGAGCCGTCGCCCGGTGGGGTGCCGAGCGCTTCGGACTGCAGGCCGAACTAGCGAGCGGAATCTTCGAGCCGGACCGGCGCATCACGGCAGTTAGGAGCGAGTCGCTGTCTCGTCAGCAGGTGGTGCTGCGCGAGTCGCGTGCTCGTCGTCGAGCGGGTCATGCATTCGGAATCCGAGCAATCGGCTCTGTCGGCCGAGCTCGCGAAGGCGTTCGGCGTAGA
>DASUMP010000063.1:0-9023 GCA_036277635.1 Acidimicrobiia bacterium
AAACGACCGGTGCCCGTGATCGCAGCCCCGATCGGAGCGCCGAACGTCCTCTGCGTCATCGTGGGTCGCTCCGGTTCCCGACGTCCCCGCACGAGGTCGGTGTGAGACCGGCACACTACGCCCGCGTCAGAAACGGCTCAAACGCGATCCCCTCGCGCCCTTCCGGCGTCTCCAACCGCACCACGCTCCCGAGCCATCCCCGCGCTCGCCCGCGTGCCCGAAGTCACACTCGCCATCGGCGCGCTCGTGTGGCGCACGTTCCGTCAAGTGCCGCGAGCGCGAGCGACCCCCCAGCGGGTGCATCGCGCTGGGGGGTCGCTCGATGAGGTCGCGCGACTACTTCTTCGGATTGCCGAATGGCGCCCGGGTGGGGTTGCACGCCTCACCCGGCGACTCTTCGAGCGCCGCCATCGCCTCGTGCGTGCTGAGGCCGAACGCCTTCTTCACGAGCACGAGGAACGTGCCGTACGACTGCGTGCGGGTCGGCTCTTCCTCGTCGATGATGTCGTTCAGTCCGGAGAACGAACAGATCGACGCTGCGCCGTCGCCGCTCCAGAAGCCGTCGATGGGCGTCGAACCACCGGTCGCGCCACCGGGTCCGGACGGGCCCTTCGACTCGCCGGCAAACGCCGCCGGCGCGAGCCCGACCACCAGCGTCACCGAGGCCACGGCTGCGAGAACAACTCTCTTCATGGCTCCTCCTTGTGCGTCCTGGATGCCTCCAGCGGCGCGCAGAGTACCGACGTGCGCGGCAGGCGTCGAATGCCGACGGAGACCCAGCCGCCGTGCCGGAACCCCACGTGGATCAGGGCGGAGCCCTCGCTGAGTGTCGACTCGCGCGCGCTCGTCGAGACCGACATCTTTCGGTGGGAGATCAGTCGTGCCCGATGAAGACCTCACCGGCCAGGAACAGCACTGCCGCGATGGCGCTCAGCGTCGTCACGACGAGCACGACGAGCACCGAACCCGAGCGGTCGTGGTACGCGAAGCGTGCGGCTCCGCTGCAACCGAGCGCTGCGAGCAGCAGGATCCACGCGAGGAACGGAACCTGCACCACGTTCACGAGCGCCAGGTTCACGAACACCAGCGCGACCGCGACCAGGGCCGCCCATCCCATGGGCGACGTGGGCAAGAACGGCCGACGCTCGACCGACACGGCGGCGCCGTGCGCCGCCACCGCGCGCCCGTGGGCCAACGTGTAGATCGCGAATCCGGCGACTGCGAGCACCAACACCGGCACGAGGATCATCACGACCCCCTTCGACGAGAGCCTCTCCCGACGCAAGTGTGAGCCGCCGCCGCCCGGGACGACAGAGCCGAAGGTCGGGCGGATCCGAGAGAACGTGGTCGGGCTGCCGGGACTCGAACCCGGGACCTCTTGACCCCCAGTCAAGCGCGCTAACCAAGCTGCGCCACAGCCCGTCGCGGTGCACGCACCGCAGCGGGCGAGTGTATCGGTCGATGTGTTTGGTGAGAATGCTGGCGCGTAGCGCCGCATTCTCACCAAACCGCGCGGGGGTCAGAGGAGCCAGTCGAGCATCTCGAAGAAGCGCCAACCCAAGTAGACGGCGAACGCGGCGAGGAACGCTTTGAAGTGCCACGGGACGGGCGGGAGGTCGTCCTGCGGGCGGGCGATGACGCTCGAGGTGTCGACGGCGCGACCGCAGGTGGGGCACGTGCCGTCGGTGCGCACCGTCGGCGCGGCGAGGTAGCGGTCGCAGGCGGTGCACCAGGGCATCAGACCGGGGGGACGCCGTGGCGCTTCATCGCGTCGTCGCGAACACGGCGTTGGGCGAGCGCGAACCGGCGCACGAGCTCGGCACGCAGCGTCTCGGGTTGGACGACGGCGTCGACGACGAGCTCGGCGGCGAGGCGCACGAGGTCGACGTCGGCTTCGTACTCGCCGCGGCGTGCGGCGACGAACTCGGCGCGCTCGTCGGGGTCGTCGATCGCGTGGATGCGGTTGTAGAAGACCGCGTTGACCGCAGGCTCGGGTCCCATCACCGCGATGCGCGCGGTCGGGAGCGCGAGGCACGCGTCGGGATCGAACGCGGGGCCGCACATCGCGTAGAGGCCGGCGCCGTACGCCTTGCGCACGATCACGGAGATCTTCGGCACCGTCGCCTCGGCGACCGCGGTGATCATCTTGGCGCCGTGGCGGATGATCCCCTGCCGCTCCACCTGCGAGCCGATCATGAAGCCGGGCACGTCGGCGAGGAACAGCAGCGGCACGTTGAACGCGTCGCACAGCCAGATGAAGCGCGCGGCCTTGTCGGAGGAGTCGACGAACAGCACTCCCCCGAGGTGCTTCGGGTTGTTGGCGAGGATGCCGACGACCTCGCCGTCGAGGCGGGCGAACCCCACGATCAGCTCGCGCGCCCAGAGCGGCTTCAGCTCGAAGAACGAGTGCTCGTCGACGAGCGCGTCGATCACCTGGTGCATGTCGTAGGCGCGCCGCTCCTCGTCGGGGACGACGTCGCGGATCGCGCGCGCGTCGGCGGTGGGCTCGTGCGCGCCGGCGGGCGGCGGCGGTTCCTGCCACGACGAGGGGAGGTAGGAGAGGAACCGGCGGGCCGACTCGATCGCCTCGGTGTCGTCGGCGACGAGGTTGTCGCCGCACCCGCTCACGGTCGCGTGCATGCGGGCGCCGCCCATCTCCTCCAGCGACACGTGCTCGCCGATCACCTCTTCGGCCATGCGGGGTGATCCGAGGTACATCGAGGCGTTGCGCTCGACCATGAACACCACGTCGCAGAACGCGGGGATGTACGCGCCGCCGGCGGCTGAGGGCCCGAACAGACAGCACACCTGCGGGACCTTGCCCGAGAGGCGGACCTGGTTGGCGAAGATGCGGCCCGCGCCGCGCCGGCCGGGGAACAGCTCGACCTGATCGGTGATGCGCGCACCGGCGGAGTCGACGAGGTACACGACCGGCAGCTCGTGGCGCAGCGCGTGCTCGGTGAGCCGCACGATCTTCTCGACCGTGCGCGCGCCCCACGAGCCCGCCTTCACGGTGGGGTCGTTCGCCATCACGCACACGGGCCGTCCGTCGATGCGGCCGACGCCGGTGACGACGCCGTCGGCGGGCAGGTCGCCCGCGAGTGCGTTCGCGAGGAGCGCGTCTTCGGAGAACGAGTCGGGGTCGAGCAGCAGCGCGAGGCGGTCGCGCACGAACAGCTTGCCCTGACGGTCGAGCTTGTCGCGTTCCTTCTCCAGGTTGCCCTGGAGCGCGCGCTCGTGGTGCTCGCCGACCCGTTCGTAGTCGGTCATCTCGTCATGCTCCCACCCGCACGCTGCGCGGTCCGGCCCGCAGCAGCGCGCTCGGCAGCTCCCGACCGACGAGCGCCTCGGCGAGCCGCGCGCACTCGAGGAGCGCGTCGAGGTCGATCCCCGTGTCGATCCCCATGTCGTGGAGCATGTGCACGAGGTCTTCGGTGACCGCGTTGCCGGACGCGCCCGGCGCGTACGGGCAGCCACCGAGTCCGCCGATCGACGCGTCGAAGCGGGTGACGCCGGCTTCCATGCCCGCGAGCACGTTGGCGAGCGCGGTACCGCGCGTGTCGTGGAAGTGCAGCGCGATGTCGGCCGCGGCGATCCCGACCGCGTCGAGGGCGTCGAGCAGGTCGGCGACGCGACGCGGCGTGGCCATCCCGGTGGTGTCACCGAACGACACGCGGTCGACGCCGGCGTCGAGGAGCCGGCGGGCGACGGTCGCGACCCGCGGCGGCGCGATGTCGCCTTCGTAGGGGCAGCCGAACGCGGTGGAGACGATGCCGTCGACGGGGACGCCCGCGCCGTGGGCTTCCTCGACGAGCGGCGCGACGTCGGCGAGCGACTCGTCGACGGAGCGGCGCACGTTCTTGCGGTTGTGGGTCTCGCTCGCCGACACCACGATCTCGAGCTCGTCGGCCGCGGCGTCGAGCGCGCGCTGCGCGCCGAGGCGGTTCGGCACCAGCGCCCGGTAGGTGACGCCGGGAGCGCGCCGGATGGCCGCCATCACCTCGTCGGAGCCGGCCATCGGCGGGATCGCCTTCGGCGACACGAACGCGGCCGCCTCGATGCGGCGCAGCCCGGTGCCGCTCAGCGCGTCGATGAGGCGCACACGATCGGCCACGGGGATCGGGGCTTCGTTCTGCAACCCGTCGCGCGGCCCGACCTCTCGGATCTCCACCGATGTGGGCCACGCACGCACGAGCTCAGCGTAGGCGGCCACCACCGCTCACTCGCTGCGGCGCCGGACGCGCAGCTTGATCGGTGTGGGGCCGAGATCGAACGACTCCCGCAGGCGGCGTTCGAGGTACCGCATGTACTGCTGCGGCAGCGGCCACGTGGAGAACAACGTGAACGTGGGCGGGTCG
The DNA here is from genome assembly GCA_036277635.1 of Acidimicrobiia bacterium. Taxonomy (GTDB): domain Bacteria; phylum Actinomycetota; class Acidimicrobiia; order IMCC26256; family PALSA-610; genus DASUMP01. The sequence continues at coordinate 4,359 of DASUMP010000063.1, forward strand.
GTGGCGCCCTGGGTCGCGTACAGGATGCGGGGCCGGTGGTTCTTCACGACCGGCGCGGGGTGCGCGGCTTGCGCTTCGCGGATCACCTTGTTGAGCGCGGCGGTCGGGATGCGCTGGTGGTACGCCTCTTCGGCCTGGCGCAGCGCGGGGAGCAGCTGGTGCACGCGCCGGCCGGTGAGCGCCGAGATGGGGATCACCGGCGCGTAGCGCAAGAAGCCGAGCTTGCGGCCGATCTCGTACTTCACCGCCTCGCGCTGCTCGGTGTCGAGCAGGTCCCACTTGTTGAGCACGATGAGGATCGCGGTGCCGGCCGCGTCGACCCGTTCCGCGAGACGCTGGTCCTGGTGCGTCACGCCTTCCGACGCGTCGATGACGAGCAGCGCGGCGTCGGCCCGGTCGATCGCTTGCAGCGCGCGCACGAGCCCGTAGTACTCGGTCGGTTCGTCGACGCGACTCTTGCGCCGCATCCCCGCGGTGTCGACGAACCGCAACGGGCCGTCGGGGGTCTCGACGATCGTGTCGATCGCGTCGCGCGTGGTGCCGGGCATGTCGTGGACGACGGCGCGGTCCTCGCCGACGATGCGGTTGAACAGCGTCGACTTCCCTACGTTCGGCCGGCCCACGATCGCGATCGAGAAGATGCCGTCGTCTTCGTCTTCGGCGGGGGTTGCGTCGTCGGGCGGTTCCTCGACCTCGTCGGCGGGCAGCGCAGCGACGATCGCGTCGAGCAGCTCGCCGCTGAGGCGTCCGTGGAGCGCGGACACCGCGTACGGGTCGCCGAGCCCGAGGGCGCTGAACGCCCAGATGTCGGGCTCGCGCCGCTCGTCGTCGACCTTGTTGACCGCGACGACGACCGGCCGACCGACGCGTTGCAGCACGCGCGCCACCCGCGCGTCTTCTTCGGTGATGCCGGTCGTGGCGTCGACGACGAGGACGACGACGTCGGCGTCGCGCATGGCGCGCTCGGCCTGCGCGCTCACCTTGTCGGCGAGCGCGGGATCGTCGGTGGTGAGGCCGGCCTCGCCGCTCGTGAGCCAGCCGCCGGTGTCGATGATCTGGAAGCTGCGGCCCTGCCACTCGGCGTCGAGCACCTTGCGGTCGCGGGTGACGCCGGGCCGTTCCTGCACGATGAGCTCGCGGCGGCCGACGAACCGGTTCACGAGCGTCGACTTGCCGACGTTCGGGCGGCCGATGATCGCGACGGTCGGGAGCGCCATCACGCCGCCCGGCGGGCACGGAGCGCACCGACGAGCGACGCGCCGTCGGTGGCCACGACCTCGACGGTGCGCGGCAACGCTGCGACCGTCGTGTCGTCGAGGAAGCGACCGCGCGAGAGGGCGACGTCGGGGAGGAGGTAGCGCGCGCCGTCGTCGGCGGGCGTGGCGTGCAGCGCGGCCGCGAGGTCGTGACCGGTGAGCAGCCCGGTCACCCCGATGTTGCCGCCGAAGAACGTGTTCGGCACCGCGAGCACCTCGACCGGCATGCCCGCCGCGGCCGACAACGGACCGAGCAGCGGTTCGAGCACCGGCGCGCCGAGCTCGCCGGTGAGCAGCACGATGCGCGCGACCGGCCGCGCCGCGCCGGCGGCGGCGATCGGCGTGGTCGCGGCGCGCGGCGCGCGGTAGCCGTCGGCGGGCGCGCCGTCGACCCAGGCGAAGAACCCGGCGCGCGGCCCGGTGCCGTCGAGACGGACGCCGCGCAGCGCGGCGTGCACCTCGGCGCGGAACGTCGCCGCCATCCCGATCCCGTTCTCGTGCTGGTCGCACCCGTCGTAGTGGTCGAGCGCGGGGAACGGTTCACCCGCGAGCAGGTAGTACTCGTCGGAGGCGTAGACGAGGCGGCGGCCGAGCGCGGCGTCGAAGCGCGCCTGCCACCGCTCCACGCTGCGCACGACCGCGCGCGCTTCGGCCGTGGTGTGCGGTCGCATCTCGGCTTCCCGGTTGTGCGCGCTCACGCCGAGGGGCACCACGCCGACGGTGGCGAGCCGCGGGTAGCGGTCGAGGACGCCGAGCAGCGTGTCGTCGAGCACCGCGCCGTCGTTGATGCCGGGACACACGACGATCTGCCCGTGCACGTCGATGCCGGCGTCGAGCAGTGCCGAGAGCCACCGCAGGCTCGTGGCGCCGCGACGGTTGCGGAGCAGCCGGGTGCGCACGTCGGGGTCGGTGGCGTGGATACTCACGTAGAGCGGGCTGAGGCGCTCGGTCACCACACGTTCGAGGTCGGCTTCGGTGAAACGGGTGAGCGTCGTGAAGTTCCCGTAGAGGAACGAGAGGCGGTAGTCGTCGTCCTTCACCGACAGGCTGCGGCGCATCCCGGGCGGCAGCTGGTGGATGAAGCAGAACGGGCAGTGGTTGTCGCAAGTGCGCACGCGATCGAACACCGCGCTCGCGAGCTCGAGGCCGAGCGGCGTGCCCGCATGCTTCTCGACGACCACCGAGCGTTCGAGCCCACCCCGGCGCAGGTCGAGCTCGACGACGGCTTCGTCGGTCTGCACCTGGTAGCGGATGACGTCGCGCAGCGCCTCGCCGTTGACCGCCAGGATCTCGTCACCCGCCACCACTCCGGCGTGCTCAGCCGGGGATCCCGGCGCGACAGCAACGACTCGAGCGGCAGACACCGGGTGATTCTACGGGGCGGTCGGTGATCCCGAAGCCTCGGAGCACGGCCGGTAGCGTGGACGCGTGACCGTGGAACGCGTCCTCCTCGCCGAGCCTCGCGGCTTCTGCGCCGGCGTGGAGATGGCGATCAAGGCGCTCGCGTGGATGGTGCGCACGTTCGAGCCGCCCGTCTACTGCTACCACGAGATCGTCCACAACCGTCTCGTGGTCGACCGCTTCCGCGACCTCGGTGTCGTGTTCGTCGACGACATCGCGCAGGTGCCGCCGGGCGCGCCCCTGATGCTGTCGGCGCACGGGAGCGCCCCCGATGTGGTCGAGGCGGCGCGCGCCGAGCACCGCTACGTCGTCGACGCAGTGTGCCCGCTCGTCACGAAGGTGCACCACGAGGCGAAGGTGCGAGCCCGCAAGGGCTACGAGATCCTCTACGTCGGTCACGCCGGCCACGACGAAGCGATCGGCACGATCGCGGTCGCGCCCGACGCGATGCACCTCGTCGAATCCGACGTCGAGCTCGAAGCGGCCGCGCAACGCCTCGACGCCGAACAGCCGGTGGCGATGCTCGCGCAGACGACGCTGTCGCACCGCGAGTGGTCCGGACTCCTCGAACGCGCCCGCGAGCGGTTCCCGAACCTGTGGACCGCGTCCCGCAACGACCTGTGCTTCGCGACCACGAACCGCCAGGCCGCGCTCGAGGCGATCGCGCAGCGCGCCGACGCGGTGGTCGTGATCGGGAGCGCGAACTCGTCGAACACGCTGGCGCTGGAACGCGTCGCGCGCGCTGCGGGGTGCGCGCAGGTGGTACGCATCGACGGTCCCGACGAGCTCGACGTCGCCGTGTTCGGCGCCGACGCGGTCGTCGGGGTCACCGCGGGCGCGAGCGCCCCCGAAGACCTCGTCGCGTCGGTGATCGCGAAGCTCGCGCCGCGCGCCGGCGTGGAGCCGGTGCGGGTCACCGAAGAAGACGAGTACTTCCCGCCGCCGCGCGAGCTGCGCGAGCTGGTGCCCGCGCTCGACGCGCTCGCGGCGCTCATGACCGGCGGCGACCCGCAGCAGGCCCGCGCCCGCGGCGGCGACTTCGCCGACGACCGCCGGCGCGACGCCTCCGACGTGCTCGCCTCGCTCGCGCACTGAACGTCGCGCCGTGCTCCCCGTCGACCTCGACACCGTCCGCGTGTTCCTGCACGTGCTCGGAGCCACCGTGTGGGTCGGCGGTCAGATCGCCCTCGCGGCGGTGGTCCCGGTCGTACGCGGCGGTGGCGCCGAGCTGTTGCGCGCGGTCGCGCACCGCTTCCAGCTCGTCGCGTGGTCGGCCTTCGCGCTGCTGCTCGCCACCGGCGTGTGGAACCTGTTCGCGGTCGACGTGGCCGACCAGGACGGCGACTACCTCGGCACCCTCGCGGCGAAGCTCGCGTTCGTGACCCTGTCGGGGATCTGCGCGGCGGCGCACGCGCTGCTGACCGGTCCGTCGGTGGCGACGGCACGCGACGAACGCGAGGCCCGCCGGCGCCGCGCCCGCAGCGGCGCGCTGGCCGGCGGCGGCCTGCTGTTCGCGCTCGCGGCGGTGTTCTACGGCGTGGTGCTCAACCCCTGAGCCCCGCTGCGCAACGCGTTCGCCCGGTCGAACACGGACTGCAGCGCGACGCGCAGCTCGTCGCTCAGCTCGTCGACCAGTGCGCGCGGCACCGCGCGGGTCGTGCGTTCGGGCGGCGTGATCGGCGGACCGGCCACGATCGCACCGCGCCCGAAGCGCGGGAGCGGGCCGCGCCCGCTGCGCAGGATCTCCTCGGTGCCCGCGAGTCCGATCGGCACGATCGGCGCGCCCGACCGCAGCGACAAGTACGCGGCACCGGGTTGGAGCGGCTGGATCGTCGGGCCGTGCTGGCGGGTGCCTTCGGGGTACACGGCGAGCAGCTCGCCCTCGCCCAGCAGCGCGAGCGACGCGCGCACGGGCCCGAAGTCGGAGCCGTCGCGCTCGACCGGGAAGCTGCCGAGCGCCGAGAACAGCGATCCGAGCAGCGGGAGGTTGAACACCGACGACTTCCCC
>DASUMP010000064.1:0-4403 GCA_036277635.1 Acidimicrobiia bacterium
CAACTGAGCTACCCGGCCGGAAGGGCGGCAGCGTTGCCGTTCCCCGGCGGTCCTGACGGGATTTGAACCCGCGGCCTCCGCCTTGACAGGGCGGCGTGCACTCCAAACTGCACCACAGGACCGTATGTACGACGCCGGCCGAGGCCACCGTCGTGGTGCCCCCAGGGGAGTTCGAATCCCCGTTACCGCCTTGAAAGGGCGGCGTCCTAGGCCACTAGACGATGGGGGCTCGTCTCCACTGGGAGGCCGCGAGCGTAGCAGCCACCCCATCGCGTGACCTTCGGGAACCCGAGGTCCGGCGAGCCCCATCGCTAGGTTCAGACGATGCTCCCGTCACCCCGCGCGCGCATCGGTCTCGTCGTGCTCGCGTTCGCCGTCGCGGGGTGCACCGGCGGGAGTCCGTTCAGCGACGGCGGCACCGACAGCACGTGCACGCTCATCGAGCGCCTCGGCGCGACCGCCGACCGGGTCGAACGCGCCGACGTGAGCGATCCCGACGAGTTCCAGACCGCGCTCGACGACGCCGTCGCGCAGTTCGTCGAGGTCGCCGACGACCTGCTCGACACCGCACCCGACGAGCTCCACGACGACCTGCGGGCGCTCAAAGCCGCCGCCGAGCAGTACCGCTTCGCGGATGCGGTCGAGGCCCGCGCCACGCTCGACGAGTACGCCGCCCGCGAGTGCGGCCTGCGCGCTCCGTCCACCACCACCTCCACCGTGCCCCCGACCGTGCCGACGACCGCGCCGACGACGTCGGGCTGACCGTCACCCGTCGAGGCGCTTGACGAGGGTCTTCGGCGCGACCGCGCGGTAGCTCTCGTCGATCCACTCCTCGAGCAGATCGACCGGGACGTCGGCGCCGACCGGGAACCACGCGGTGACCCATCCGGCCTTGCCGAGTCCGTAGCCGGTCTTCTCCGCCCACGGGAACGCGAGCGCGAACTCGGCGCTCTCGGGCAGCTTCACCGTGAGACCCATCCGCTCCTCGTGCACACCCACGAACACGAAGATCTTCGTGCGCACCTTCGCGACGGTGTCGCCCCAGGGGTGGTCTTCCCAGGCCTCCGGGTAGCCGAGCGCGACGCCGAGGAGCCGGTCGGCGAGCTTCGGTCCCGCCTTCGGCGTGCGCGCGGCCACGGCCGAGTCTTGCCCGCGGCGAGCGGCGACGGGCCGCGATGTCCCAATTCTCCCTACCGCGCGGTAGGCTGAGCCCCGACAACCGCCGCGGCAGCGTTCTGCTCGCACCCAGCGGGCCAGCACCCTCCGGTGCCGAGTGCCCGTACCGCCGGCTCCCGACGGGCGTGAACCGCCTCCGTCAGGACCCGAGCGCATCCCCGGCACCCGGCTACCAGCCCGCTTCGCGGGCGAGGAGAATCCCTTGACCCCCACGTTCGCCGATCTCGGCGTCCCGTCCGATCTCGTTGCCGCCCTGGCCACGGGCGGCATCACCGAACCCTTCCCCATCCAAGCCGCCACGCTCCCCGACGCCCTCGCCGGGCGCGACGTGTCCGGCCGTGCCCCCACGGGCAGCGGCAAGACCATCGCCTTCGGTCTCCCGCTCGCAGCGCGAGTGCGCCCGTCGAAGCCCAAGCGTCCGCGTGCCCTCGTGCTCGCACCCACCCGCGAGCTCGCCGCCCAGATCGAGCGCGAGCTGCGGCCGTTGCTCACCGCGCGCGACCGCAGCGTGCGTGCCGTCTACGGCGGTGTCGGCTACGACGCCCAGCGCCGCGCCCTGCGCCGCGGCGTCGACGTGCTCGTCGCGTGTCCGGGTCGCCTGCAGGACCTGATCGAGCAGCACGCCGTCGACCTGCGTTCGGTGGAGATCGTCGTGATCGACGAAGCCGACCGCATGGCCGACATGGGCTTCCTGCCTGCGGTGCGCAAGCTCCTCGACACCACCTCGGTCGACCGCCAGACGTTGCTGTTCTCGGCCACGCTCGACGGCGACGTCGCGTCGCTGGTGCGCGAGTACCAGACCGACCCGGTCGTCCACGAGGTCGGCCCCGACGCACTCGAGATGCCGAACGCCGAGCACGTGTTCCTGCGCGTCGAGCGCAACGAGCGCGTCGCGCGCGCCGCCGACGTCCTCGCCGATGCTTCCTCCGCGATCGTGTTCGTCCGCACCCGCCACGGTGTCGACCGCACGACCGCCCAGCTCGAGCGGGCCGGCGTGAGCGCGGTGGCGATCCACGGCGGCCACGCGCAGAACAAGCGTGACCGCGCGTTGGCGTCGTTCACGCGTGGCGCGTCGCGCGTGCTCGTCGCCACCGACGTCGCCGCGCGCGGCATCCACGTCGACGGCGTGGAGTTCGTGTTGCACTTCGACGTCCCCGAAGACGCGAAGACCTACCTGCACCGCTCGGGTCGCACGGCTCGTGCCGGCGCCGACGGGAAGGTCGTGTCGTTCGTGGGGGCCGAGCAGGTGCGCGACGTGCGCGCGATCCAAGAGAGCCTCGGGCTCCCGTTGATGGACCACGCCCACGGCCACGCGCCCACGACGCCCACGGCGAAGAAGCGCACCGGCGGGCAGTCGCGCGGGAACCGCTTCGAGCAGCGCCCCCGTCAGGGTGGTCGCCGGCGATCGGGCACGCGCTCGTGACCGCGGCGGCGCTCGCACCCACGCCCGAACCCGAGGTGGCGCCGCGCCGTCGCGACGACGAGCGGCTCAACCCGCGCTCGTCGATCCCGTTCTTCCTGCTGCATCTCACGCCGTTGCTCGTGATCTGGACCGGGATCACCCGCACCGCGGTGATCCTGTTCCTGGTCACGTACTTCGCGCGGATGTTCTTCATCACCGCCACGTACCACCGGTACTTCGCGCACAAGACGTTCCGGCTCGGTCGGGTCGCGCAGTTCGTGATGGCGTTCGGAGCGACGACCGCGGCGCAGAAGGGTCCGCTGTGGTGGGCCGCGCACCACCGCACGCACCACAAGTTCACCGACACCGACCTCGACGTGCACTCGCCGAAGAAGGGCTTCTTCTGGAGCCACGTCGGCTGGATCCTGTGCGATCGCTACGGTCCCACCGACTTCGACTCGATCAAGGACTTCGCCCGCTATCCCGAGCTGCGGTTCCTGAACCGCTTCGACTGGATCGGTCCGTGGGCGCTCGGCGTCGCGTGCTTCCTCATCGGCGGTTGGAGCGGTCTCGTCGTCGGGTTCTTCTGCTCGACCGTCGTGCTCTGGCACGTCACGTTCTCGGTGAACTCGATCGCGCACATCTTCGGTCGGCGCACCTACGACACCGACGACACCAGCAGGAACTCGTTGCTCGTCGCGCTCGCGACCGGCGGCGAGGGGTGGCACAACAACCACCACCGCTACGCGTCGTCGGCCAAGCAGGGCTTCCGCTGGTGGCAGATCGACACCACGTACTACGTGCTGCGCGCGCTGTCGTGGGTCGGCATCGTGAAGGACCTTCGCCCCGTGCCGCAGCGCATCCTCGACGAAGGTCGCGCCGCGCGCTGAGCCGTCACTCGGTCAGAATGCGTGCGTGACCGACCAGGGCCCGCCGAAGCAACACGGCGACGAGCGCGCCGCGCTCACCGCGATGCTCGGTTACCTCCGAGGCGCAGTGCTCCGCAAGCTCGACGGTCTCACCGACGACGTCGCGCGTGCACCCCGCGTCGCGAGTGGAACGAACCTGCTCTGGCTCGTGAAGCACCTCACGATGGCCGAGACGTTCTGGTTCCAAGGCGCGTTCGCCGGTCTCACCCGCCCGCTCCCGAGCAACGAGCTCGACGACACCGACACCGTCGCCGACGTCGTCGCCACCTACCGCGCCACGTGTGCCGAGAGCGACCGCATCATCGCCGGCGCATCCCTCGACGACCTCTGCGCGCGCGCCGGCCGCGACGGCGTCGTCGTCGACCTGCGTTGGGTCCTCGTGCACATGATCGAAGAGACCGCGCGCCACGCCGGCCACGCCGACATCCTCCGCGAGCTCGCCGACGGCTCCACCGGTCGCTGAGCACCGCGAGCGCGCCACCCGCGTACGCTGACCGCGCGCACGGGCCTCTAGCTCAACGGGCAGAGCAACGGACTTTTAATCCGCAGGTTCTGGGTTCGAGTCCCAGGGGGCCCACGCAGTTCTGGGAGAATTTTCTGCCGCCCGGGCGCAACGCTTTCGGGCTCTCGATCGCCGTAGGTGATGATGGCGACAGTGGGCTTGAGGGGAGCGCCGGATCCTGGGACGGATGATCGTGTTGCGCAGCTCGATGCGTTGTACCGGGTCGAGTACGCCGCGATGGTCCGCCTCGCGTACACGCTGGTGGGGAGCAACGCCGAGGCCGAGGACATCGTGCAGGACGCGTTGGTCGAGGTATATCAGCGTTGGCACGAGATTCGAAAGCCGGGCGCCTACTTGCGCTGCGCGGTAGTGAGTCGGTGCCGGTCGGCATTGC
>DASUMP010000065.1:0-21002 GCA_036277635.1 Acidimicrobiia bacterium
GTGCGGTTGTCGTGGCTCCACGCGAGCGCGGTCGGTGCCCACGACTCCGGCTGGTAGCGCTTGTACGAGTTCACCGTCGGGGCGAACAGCCACGCGAGATCCTGGCCGTGCACGATCTGGCCCGCGAGCCACCCGCGCGCCACCGCAGACAAGCCGTGCTCGTCGGTGCCGTCCCACATCAGCGAGCGCTCGCCGGCGGCGTCCCACACGCTCGAGTGCACGTGGCACGACGAGCCGACCTCGTCCATCGAGTACTTCGCCATGAACGTGATCGCGCGCCCGAACTGCGATGCGATCTCCTTCGCGCCGTTCTTGTAGATCACGTGGCGGTCGGCCATCTCGACCGGATCGGCGTAGACCAGGTTGATCTCGTGCTGCCCGCGCCCGGCTTCTCCCTTCGAGAACTCGACCGGCACCCCCGCACCGTCGATCCCGTTGCGGATCGCGCGGATCAGGTACTCGTCGCGCGTGGTCTGGAGGATGTGGTAGTCCTCGATCACCTCGGAGTGCGGCGTGAGACCCGTGAAGTCGCGCGCCGAGGCCTCTTCGAGCGAGTCGCGGAACACGAAGAACTCGAGCTCGGAGCCGAACCGCAGCTGGTAGCCCGCGGCCGCGGCCCGCTCGACCTGGCGCTGCAGGATGCGACGCGGCGACACCTCCACCGGCGCGGCGTCGTGCTCGTCGAGCACGTCGCAGAGCACGAGCGCGGTCGCTTCGAGCCACGGGATCATCCGGATCGTCGCGAGGTCGGGGTGCATCGCCACGTCGCCGTAGCCCTGCTCCCAGTTCGCGAAGCGGTAGCCGGGGAGCGGCGTCATGTCGACGTCGACGGCGAGCAGGTAGTTGCACGCGTGGATCTCGCCGACGCCGCCGCCCATCTGGTCGAGCCAGAAGTGACCAGTGACCCGCTTTCCCACCAGGCGTCCCTGCAGGTCGGTGAACGCGACGAGCACGGTGTCGATCTCGCCCGCGTGGATGCGCTCCGCGAGCGCCTCGGGTGTGAGCATCCCCGGAACCATCACCACCTCCGTACTCGGCCGGTCACTCGGGCGTGACGTACGCGGCGGTGATGCCGCCGTCGACCACGAGCGCGGCGCCGGTCATGAACGACGAGTCGTCGGACGCGAGGAACAGCGCCGCCTTCGCGAGCTCCTCGGCCCGACCGAGCCGACCCATCGGGATGTGCACCATGCGGCGCGCCCGCCGGACCGGGTCCGACAGCAGCTCGGCGAGCAGCGGCGTCTCGATCGGACCGGGACACAGCGCGTTCGCGCGGATGCCCTGGCGCGCGTACTCGACCGCGAGCTCGCGGGTCATCGACAGCACGCCGCCCTTGCTCGCGGTGTACGCGATCTGCGCGGTGGCGGCACCCATGAGCGCGACGAACGACGCGACGTTCACGATCGACCCGCCGCCGGACTCGATCAGGGCGGGGATGCCGGCCCGACAGCCGAGCCACACGCCCTTGAGGTTGACCTCCATGACCCGGTCCCACGTCGCCTCGGGCGTGTCGAGCGCGCCGCCGTCGTCGGCGGGGAAGATCCCGGCGTTGTTGTAGAGGACGTGGAGGCCGCCGAACGCGGCCAAGGTCTCGGCCACCATGCGCGAGCAGTCGGCCGCGCTCGCGACGTCGGCCGCGATCGCGGCGGCGCGGCCGCCGGCGCCGGTGATCTCGGCCGCGACTGCGTGGCCCGCGGCGTCAGCGCTCGGGTGCTCGACGACCGCGATCGCCGCACCTTCCCGCGCGAAGAGGAGCGCGGCCTCGCGACCCATCCCGCTGCCCGCGCCGGTGATGAGCGCGACCTTCCCGTCGAGGCGACCGGCCCGGCCGTCAGTCATCGGCGTGCACCATGGGCGGCGACGCTACTCGTCGTCGGTGATGTCAGGTCGCTGGCGGGGCCCGTCGGTGATCTCGACGCGCAGCACCGTCGGTGTGCAGTCCTCGAGCCCCTTCATCTCGGCGTACTCGTCCATGCGCACCGTGATCGGCTTGCTGCTCCCCGAGCGCTCCGCGGGCAGGTCGAACCGGGATGCGTCGCCGCGCGAGAGCGCGCGCGCGTGCTCGGCCCGGGCGGCGAGGAGTGCGTCCCAGTCGTCGAGCCACGCGCTGAGGGCTTCGGCGCCGTCGGCGTCGTCGGGAGACGCGGTCCGCATCGTCTCCACCATGGACTCGTACACGCGTTGCTCCGACGTCGCGAGCGCGCCGGCGTCCTCGGGCGTCGCGCGCACCGGCAGCTCGCCGAGGCGCGCCAGCGCCTCGTGGGTGTCGACGCACGTGTCGGCCAGGAACGCGCGGGTCGCGTCGTCGAGCGGTTCCGGTTCGTCGCGTGACACCGAGTAGGCGATCGCGAAGGCCCACGCGAGCAGCGCGAGCACGAGGAGCGTCTGGTACACGCGGCGGCGGGACACGGGGGCATGATCGGCGCTGCGACCGGACACCGGCCAACCGGCCCGTAGCCTCACACCCGATGCGCCGCCCGACCGTCGCCGTCCTGGCACTCGCAATCCTGGGCGGATCGCTCGTCGCGTGTGGGTCCGACGAGCCGGCGCGAGCCTGCGCGTCGGCGCTCGTGGCCCAGGTGCGGGCGGTGGGGGGAGACGCCGCCGGCACGAACGGCCCGTTGGACTGGGTGGAGTGTCGGGGCGGCGCCGAGGTCGCCGCTCTCGCGGTCCCGATCGACCGCGAGCAGCCGGCCGGCGGCGACCTGGTGCTCGCGATCGCGCGGCGACCGGCCTCGGGCGATCGGATCGGGTCGCTGCTCGTGAACCCCGGTGGTCCGGGCGCGAGTGCCCTCGGCCTCGCGCTGCTGGCCGACGACGTGTTCCCGACCGCGCTCACGGAGCGCTTCGACATCGTGGCGTGGGACCCGCGCGGCGTCGGGTTGAGCGAGGGCTTCGACTGCGTCGACGACGCCACGATGGCGCGCTGGTGGGGGACCGACCGGTCGCCCGACGACGCGGCCGAGCGCGCCGCCGTCGTCGCCGCGGGGGAGACGATCGCCGCCGGCTGCGCGCGCCAGCATCCCGACGCGCTCGGCCACGTCGCGACCGTCGACACGGTGCACGACGTCGAAGCGATCCGCGTGGCGCTCGGCGACGACACCATCAGCTACCTCGGGTTCTCCTACGGCACGCTGATCGGCGCGCGCTACGCCGACGAGTTCCCCGACCGCGTGCGCGCGATGGTGCTCGACGGCGCCGTGGATCCCGCACGCACGACCGAGCAGGCGATCGCCGAACAGGCCGCAGGCTTCGAGCACGCGCTCGAGGCGTTCCTCGACGACTGTGCGGCGCAGGACGACTGCGCGTTCACGTCGGGAGGCGACCCCCGAACCGCGTACGACCGGCTGCTCGCGGCCATCGACGCCGAAGAGCTGTACGCCGTCGACCTCGCGGGCGACGAGCGTGGTCTCGGACCCGGCGAAGCCGACCTCGGTGTCGCGACCGGGTTGTACGACGGGCGTGCGGGGTGGCCGCGACTCGCCGAGGCGCTCGGTGGCGCGGCGCGCGGCGACGCGTCGCAGCTGCTGCAGCTGGCCGACGAGTACGCGCAGCGCTCCGCCGAGGGCGTCTACGACGACGGGCTCGAGGCGAGCTACGCGATCGGATGTCTCGACGGACCGCAGCCGACGCCCGCGCAGCTCCGCCGGCTCGCCGACGAGCTCGCGCGTGAGCTCCCGCACTTCGGGGCGGCGACTGCGTGGTACGGAGCCCCGTGCGCGTCGTGGTCGGCGCCGCCGAAGGGCGCGCCGAGGGAGGTGCGCGCCGCGGGGGCACCGCCGATCGTCGTGATCGGCACGACCGGCGACCCCGCGAGTCCGTACGAGTGGGCCGAGTCGCTCGCCGGCCAGCTCGCCGACGGCGTGCTCGTCACCCACGACGACGAAGGTCACCTCGCGTACTTGCGGGGCGACGCGTGCGTCGACGACGCGGTGCACCGCTACCTCGTGGATCTCGTGGTCCCCGCCCCCGGCACCCGCTGCTGAGCAGACGCCACGGCACACGACGCCGCTACGGCGCGAGGTCGAGCTCCAGCATCCGGATCGCGTTGCCGCGCACGATCTTGCGCACGGTCTCGGGCGGGAGGTGGCCCATCAGGTCGAGCGCGACCTGCTTCGTGTCGGGCCACGTGGAGTCGGTGTGCGGGTAGTCGGTCTCGAACGTGATGTTGTCGACGCCGACGCTCGCGAGCGAGTCGAGGCCGTGGCGGTCGCGGAAGAAGCAGCCGAACACCTGGCGGTAGTAGTAGGTCGACGGCGGCTCGGGGACGATGTCTTTCACGCCGCCCCACGCCCGGTGCTCCCGCCACACGTCGTCGGCGCGTTCGAGCACGTACGGCAACCAGCCGATCTGGCCCTCGGAGTACGCGAGCTTCAGCGTCGGGAAGCGCACGAGCACGCCGGAGAACAAGAAGTCGGAGAGCGACGCCATCGCGTTGTTGAACGAGAGCGTCGCCGCGACCGCGACGGGCGCGTCGGGCGACGTCGCCGGCATCTGCGACGACGATCCGATGTGCATGCACACGACGGTGCCGGTCTCCTGGCACGCGGCGAAGAACGGATCCCACGCGTCGCCGTGGATGCTCGGCAGGCCGAGCTTGTGCGGGATCTCCGAGAAGCACACGGCGCGCACGCCGCGCGCGGCGTTGCGTCGCACCTCGGCCGCGGCGGCCCGTGCGTCCCACAGCGGGACGAGGCACAGCGGGATCAGCGCGCCGCCGCTGTCGCCGCACCATTCGTCGACCATCCAGTCGTTGTACGCGATCACGCACGCGAGCGCGAGCTCGCGGTCCTTCGCCTCGAGGAAGGTCTGGCCGCAAAAACGCGGGAACGTCGGGAACGACAGCGACGCCTCGACCCAGTTCATCTCCATGTCGGCGACCCGCGCCTTGGGGTCGTAGCACCCGGGGCGCATCTCGTCGTAGGTGATCGGCGACATGGTCATGTCGTCGCGGTCGAAGCCCACGGCCGCGACGTGGCGCTTGTTGATGTAGACGAGGTCTTCGTAGACCCAGCAGTCGGCCTCCGGGCCGTCGGGGTCGAAGGTCTGCTCGTAGGCACCGCCGCCGATGTGGCGCATGTGGCCGATGCCGCGCCGCTCCACCTTCGGCCCCCGATCGCGGAAGCGCTCGGGCAGCCACGCCTGCCACAGATGGGCGGGCTCGACCACGTGGTCGTCGACGCTGACGATCCTCGGGAGCTCGACGGCACCAGTGACGGCACCTGCTGCGGGCATGCGCGGGCCTCCCGGACAAATCTGACGGTGTGTCAGATTCTAGACTCCGCCCCGATGGAGCTCCGCTACTCCGAGGCCGACGAGGCCTTCCGGGCCCGCCTGCGCGAGTGGCTCGCCGCCGTGTTGCCGACGCTCCCTCCCGAGCCGCCGCGCGAGGCGTGGCCGGAGCGCCGGCGCTGGGACACCGACTGGCAGCGCCGCCTCTTCGACGGCGGATACGCCGGTCTCGCGTGGCCGAAGGAGTACGGCGGCGTCGGCGCCTCGCCGACCGAGCAGCTCGTGTTCCTCGAGGAGACGACCCGGGCGCGCGCCCCGTACGTGGGGGTGAACTTCGTCGGCACCCTCCACGCGGGCCCGACGCTCATCGCCGAAGGCACCGAGGAGCAGAAGGCGACGCACTTGCCGCGGATCTTGCGGGGCGACGAGGTGTGGTGCCAGGGCTTCAGCGAGCCCGGCGCGGGGAGCGACCTCGCGAACCTGCGCACGCGCGCCGACCGAGACGGCGATCACTACGTGCTGAACGGGCAGAAGATCTGGTGCTCGTTCGGCCAGGTCGCCGACGTGGGCGAGTTCCTCGTGCGCACCGACCCCGACGCGCCGAAGCACCGCGGGATCACGTGGTTGATCCTGCCGATGGACCTGCCCGGCATCGAGGTCCGGCCGCTGAAGACCGTGCTCGGGTCGTCGGAGTTCGCCGAGGTGTTCCTCACCGACGTGCGTGTCCCGATCACCCAGCGCGTGGGCGAGGAGAACGACGGGTGGCGCGTGACCAACGTGACGCTGTCGTTCGAGCGCGGCACCGCGTTCGTCTCCGAGCTCGTCGACTCGCAGCGATTGTGCGCCGACCTCGCGCCCCGCGTCGCCGACCCCGCGCACCGGCGCGAGCTCGGTCGGTGCGCCGCCGAGTTCGACGCGCTGTGGGCGCTCACGAAGCGCAACGTCGCGCAGGCGCAGCGCCACGGCGCGCCGGGCGTCGGCGGGATGGTGATCAAGCTCGCGTACTCCGAGGCGCGTCAGCGCTTCGGGGAGCTGTGCCTGCGCGTACTCGAACGCGATGCGCTGACCATCGCCGGCAACGAGCTCGTGGAGGAGCGGTTGCGCACGTTGGCGCTCACCATCGCCGCCGGTACGTCACAGATCCAGCGCAACATCATCGGCGAACGGGTGCTCGGCTTGCCGCGCGAGGCGAGGGGCTGACCGTGGACCTCGAGCTCTCCGACGACCAGGTTGCACTGCGCGACGGCATCCGCGCGCTGCTCACCGACCGGTTCCCCATGGAGCGCGTCCGTGAGGGCTTCACACGCGAGGTGTACGACGAGCTCGACGCCGCGGGCGTGTTCTCGCTCGTGCGCGACGGCTTCACGTGGGCCGACGCGGCCGTCGTCTTCGAACAGCTCGGCGAGTTCGGCGTCCCCGGACCGCTCGTCGGCACGCTTCTCGCGCGCGGGCCGCTCGAGGGCGTCGTCGGCGTGCACGAGGTCGCCGACGAGCTGATCGTCGAGCACGCGGGTGTGCTCGACGACCTCGTCGTGCTCGACGGCGCGCGCGTCGTGGTCCAGCCGGCGAGCGCGCGGTCCGGTCCCGAGCTCGAGTGGCCGCTCGACCCGTTGAGCCCGGCGGTGCGCGTCGCGCGCGGAGCGCTCGTCGGCGGCGCGACGTTGAACGTCGACGCCGACGAGTGGAGGCGGCGGGGGGCAGTGCTGACCGCGGCGCTGCTCGTGGGGATCGCGCAGCGGTGCACCGACCTGTCGGTCGGGTACGCGAAGGAGCGCGAGCAGTTCGGGCGCACGATCGGATCGTTCCAAGCCGTGAAGCACTTGCTCGCCGACATGGTCGTGCGCACCGAGGTCGCCCGCGCCGCGGTCTACGCCGCGGTTGCGCACCTCGACGAGGCCGAGCAGCCCGACCTCGACCGCGCGGTGTCGGTGGCGAAGCTCATGGCGGGTGAGGCCGCGATCGCCAACGGCAAGACGGCGACCCAGGTGCACGGCGGGATGGGCTTCACCTGGGAGGTCGACGTGCACCTCTTCCTCAAGCGGGCGTGGGTGCTCGACACCCACTTCGGCTCGGTCGATCACCACGCCGACGTGGTCGCGGCGACGCTCTCCTGACGTCGCGCTCAGCCGGTCGTCGCAGCGCGCGTCGGGAGCGACTGGTCGACCAGCCGCGCCGTGATCGCCTCGGGGTCGGTCGGGCGCATCAGGTGGAACCCGCACGCGGTGTCGCAGCCGAGGTCGCGGAGGCGTTCCCACTGCCGGGCGTGTTCCACGCCTTCGGCGCTGATCTCCATCCCGAGCGCGTGACCGAGATCGATGACAGCCGCGGAGATCGCGGTGTCGTCGACGTTCGTGCCGAGTCCCGACACGAACGACCGGTCGAGCTTCAAGACGTCGACGTGGTAGCGGCGCAGGTACAGCAGCGACGAGTAGCCGGTGCCGAAGTCGTCGATCGCGAGGCGCACGCCGAGCGCCTCGAGCGCGGCGAGCTCCTGGCCCGGCGTCTCGGCCTCCTCGATGAGCGTGCTCTCGGTGATCTCGAGGCCGAGCGCGTCGGGAGGCAGGTCGTGGCGCGCCAACGCCGCGGCGACGACGTCGGGGAGCTCCGGACGCACGAGCTGGCGGGCCGAGAGGTTGACCCACACCGTGCGCAACCCGTGCTCACCGGCGAGGGCGCGCCACGCGACGGCCTGCCGGCACGCCTCGTCGAGCACCCACTCGCCGATGGGCACGACGAGGCCGGTGTCTTCGGCGACGTCGATGAACTCCGAGGGTCCGACGACGCCGCGCGTCGGGTGGTGCCATCGCAGCAGCGCCTCGACCCCGACGATGCGTCCGGTGCGCAGGTCGTAGCTCGGCTGGTAGGCGAGCGCGAGCTCGTCGCGATCGAGCGCCCGGTGGAGGTCTTGTTCGGTCTCGGCGCGGCGCAGCACGCGCAACCGGATCGCTTCGTCGAACACCTCGAGCCGGTCCCGCCCGCGCGCCTTGGCGTCGTACATCGCGGCGTCGGCGTCGCGGATGATCGTGTCGGGGGTCGCGGCGTCAGCGCTGGTCGTCATCGCGAGGCCGATGCTCGCGGTCACGTAGAGCTCGCGTCCGCCGAGCGAGAACGGCGTCCGGATCGCGTCGAGGATCGACTCGGCGACGCCGAGCGCGACGCGTTCGTGGGTCACGTCTTCGAGCAGGACGACGAACTCGTCGCCGCCGAGGCGCGCGACGGTGTCGGTGTCGCGCACCTGCTCGCGCACCCGTCGGGCCGCGGCGACCAGCAGCTCGTCGCCGCGACCGTGGCCGAGCGAGTCGTTCACCGTCTTGAACCGGTCGAGGTCGATGAACAGCACGACGGTCTGCAGCCCGGTGCGGTGGCCGCGCGCGAGGGCGCGCTCGATGCGATCGACGAGCAGCGCGCGGTTCGGCAGACCCGTCAGCGGGTCGTGCAGCGCCTGGTGCGCGAGCTCCGCTTGCGCGGTGCGTCGCTCGGTGATGTCGCGGAGGTGCACGACGAGCCCGCCGATCGCGGGCTCTTCGAGCGCGTTCGTGGTCCGTGCCTCGACCCACACCCAACGGCCGTCGCCGTGACGGAACCGCAGCTCGGTCGAGTGCTCCGCAGTCGGCGTCGCCAGCGCGTCGTCGAGGTGCGACCGCCACGCCGCCCGGTCGTCGGGGTGCACGAACCCGGGCAGCGATCGGTCGGCGAAGTCGGACTCCGGGCACCCGAGGACGTGTTCGACCGCGGGGCTCACCGACACGAACGTGCCGTCGGGACGAACCACGCTCACGACGTCGGACGACGTGCGCACCAGGGCGCGGAACCGTTCCTCGCTCGCCTGGAGCGCTTCGAGCGCCGCGCGCTCCTCGGTGACGTCGCGCGCGTTCATCACGATCCCGCCGATGGCCGGATCGTGGAGGTGGTTCGTGAGCACGGCGTCGAGGTGGTGGTACGAGCCGTCGCCGCGATGGCGGAACCGGTAGCGGACCCGGGCGGAGCTCCCGGGGACCGACCGCGCCGCGAGGAACGCGCTGACCAACGTCTCGCGGTCGTCGGGGTGCAGCGACTCGATGTCGACCGGGCCGTACGCGCGCTCCGGCGAGACGCCGAGCAGCGTCTCGTGCGACGGGCCGACGTACAACGTGTTCCCCTCGCCGTCGATCACCGAGACGAGGTCGAATGCGTGCTCGACGAGCCCGCGGAACCGGCGTTCGCTCTCGCGCAGCCGCGCCTCGTCGGCGCGACGCGCGCTGATGTCGCGCAGCTGGCCCACGATGCCGCGGATGTCGGGATGGTCGAGCTGGTTGGTCGCGACAGTCTCGACGTGGATCCAATGGCCGTCGGCGTGACGGATGCGCATCTCGAACACCTGGGGGACGCCGGGATGCTCGAGCACCTGCGCGAACTGGTCGAGGAAGTGGCCGACGTCATCGGGATGGATGAAGTCGAGTCCGTCCGCGCCCATGATGTCGTCGGGCGAGCGTGCGGTCAGCTGCCCGACCGCCGGGCTGATGTAGGTGACCGTGCCGTGCGCGTCGGTGACGACGATGATGTCGCGCGACCGTTGGACGAGCGCGCGGAAGCCTTCGTCCGTCGACCCGATGGTGGGCGAGTCGGTGGGCGGGTGCGCGTCTGCGGCCGTCGGCACGTTGTGGGACCCCCAGCTTCTCGGGCTCTCTGTCGGCCGATCTCGGGTCCGACCTGAGCGACGGCGCCGCTCCCGCCGGACGCGGCTCGGTAGGGTCTCGCGCCGTGCCGCGCCCGCAGACCACCGTGCTCGCCGCCTTGGCCCACCGGCTCGAGACCGACCCCGACGGGCCGTATCTCGACTTCGGCGGCGACGAGTACTCGGCGAGGCGCATGGCCGACGCCGCCGATCGCGTCGCCGGTCACCTCGCAGCGTGCGGGGTCGGGCCGGGTGATCGGGTGTCGACGCTGCTCGAGAACTCGCCGGAGCAAGTGGCCACGTTCTTCGCGGCCCTACGGCTGGGCGCGATCCAGGTGCCGGTGAACACCGCGTACAAGGGCGAGTTCTTGCGCCACCAGCTCGCCGACTCGGGTGCGAAGGTGCTCGTGGTCCAGGGCGACTTCGTCTCGCGGGTCGTCGACGTCGTCGGCGACGACGCCACCCCCGAGCTCGAACGGGTCGTCGTCGTCGGCGCGCCCGACGCGGTGCTCGATGCCCGGCCGGTGAGCGAGTGGGCCGACTGGCTCGCCCGCCCTGCGTCGGCCCCGCCGCCCGCGATCACCGTCGCTCCCGGCGACATCGCCTGCTTCATCTACACCGCGGGCACGACGGGTCCGTCGAAGGGGTGCATGCTCCCGCACAACTACGTGGTGAGCCTCGCCGACCAGATCGCCCGCGCGTGGGAGCGCACCGCCGACGACGTCGTGCTCACACCGTTGCCGCTGTTCCACTTCAACGCGATCTCGGTGTGCGTCGTGGGTCCGTTGCTGGTCGGCGGCAGCGCGAGCATCGCGCGCCGGTTCAGCGTCTCGGGGTTCTGGCCCGAGGTCCGGCGCACGGGCGCGACGATGGTCTCGATGCTCGGGTCGCTCGCGATCCTCGTGGCGAACGCGCCCGACCATCCCGATCAGCGCGACCACCGCCTCCGGTTGTGCGCGGCGGCACCGATGCCGCCCGACACCGACCGCGCGTGGAACGAACGGTTCGGCTGCCGCACGTTCAGCGCGGGCTTCGGTCTGACCGAGGCGTCACTGCTGTCGCTGCTTCCGGCCGGCGAGCCCAACAAGGCCGGTGCCGCCGGCCGGCGCAACCTCGAGGAGTTCGACGTCCGACTGTTCGACGACGCGGGCGACGAGGTCGCGACGGGCGACGTGGGCGAGATCGTGTGCCGTCCGAACGGTCCCAACCTGATGTTCGCGGGCTACTGGCGCCGTCCCGACGCGACGCTCGAAGCCTTCCGCGACCTGTGGTTCCACACCGGCGACCTCGCGCGCCTCGACGACGACGGGTTCGTGTACTTCGTCGACCGCAAGAAGGACAGCCTGCGTCGCCGGGGCGAGAACATCTCGAGCTTCGAGATGGAGCGGACGCTGTTCGCCCACCCCGACGTGCACGACGTCGCGGTGCACGCAGTGGCGAGCGACGTCGGCGAGGACGACGTGAAGGTGACCGTCGTGCTGCGTGAGTCCGCCGCGCTCACCGAGGAGGACCTGTGCCGCTGGGTCGCCGAGCGGGTGCCGTTCTTCGCGATCCCGCGCTACATCGAGTTCCGGGACGACCTTCCCCGCAATCCCGTGGGGCGGGTCCTGAAGTACGAGCTGCGCGCCGAAGGTGTGACCGCCACCACCTGGGATCGCGACGCCGCCGGCGTCACGTTCGAGCGCCGCTGAGCGCCCGGCGGGCGCCCGATCGGCGCACCGGCCTCAAGTCCGTCGAGCGTGGGTCGATCCAACCTTCGTGCAGACCTGCACCGGGTGTGGGTACCTCGTGCCCGATACCTGGGTCGAGTGCAAGAAGTGCGGCGCCGCGCTGAGCGCCGCGGCACCCGCGCGCGTCGCCGCGCCCGTCACGGTCCCCGTCGGTGCTCCCGCGGCACCGGCTCCGGCTCCCGCTCCCGCTCCCGCGTCGCCGTTCGGTGCGCCCGCTCCGGCTCCCGCTCCCGCATCGCCGTTCGGTGGACCCCTCCCGGCTGCGGATCCGGCCGCCGACTGGAGTGCGCCGGTGCGGTTCCAGCCCGCGACCCCTCGCGGTGTGGCCGATCCGAGCGCGGGCTGGGCATCGCCGAGCCCGTCCCCATCGCGGCAGGTGTCGGCACCCGCGCGCTCCCCGGTGGCCATCGTCGGGGTAGTCGTGGTGTTCTGCGTCTTCGCGATCGGTGCGTGGTTCGTGACCGGCGGGATGGGTGGGAACGACCCTCGGCCGGCGCAGCTGAGCTTCGCGTTGCCCTACGTCGCGCCGAGCGGCGCGTTCCAGACGATGCTGCCGTGCCGACCGCAGACCGAGCAGCAGACGGTCGCGATCGCCGCCGGAGTGTCGACGACGGTCGCGTTCGCGGGGTGCCTCGGCGAGGATCCGATCGTGATGGTGGGCGACGCGGCGGTGCCCTCGGGCACGCCGGGGTTCGACACCGACACGGCGCTGCGCGGCGCCGCCGACGGCGCCGTCGTGAACAGCGGGGGGACACTCGCGGAGTACCACGAGACCACGCACGACGGTCTTCCGGCCGCCGACTTCCGGATCTCCCGTGACGGCGCCACGGTGCGGATGCGCGTCGTCCTCGGCAGCACGGTGTTCGGCGGGACGCGCATCGTCATCGCGATGGCGGCCTCGGAAGACGGCGACCCCGAGGGCGACTTCGATCGGTTGGTCGAGGCCCTCAGCGTGACGCCGTAGCGGCGGGCTTCTCGACGACCCAGATCTGCTCGAGCGGCCAGTCGCGCGCGAGCTCGTAGGGAGCGAACTCCGTGAACGTGGTCGTCGCCCCCTTCGGCGCACGCAGCTCGACGAGGTCGAGCGCGACGAGTCCGTTGGCGGCGAACCGGCGCAGCCACTCTCCGTCGGAGACGGCGAAGTCGATCGTGCCCTCCTCGAAGCACCATCGCCGCCGGTCGAACGCGCCGGCGACGAGCTTTCTGCCCTGCCGGTCGCGCTCGGCGTCGTACGTCCAGTAGAGCAGCCGGGTCGTGCAGTTGAACACGAGGCGTCCGCCCGGACGCAGCAGACGCGCGACCTCGGGCACGGTGTGCGCGGGGTCGCAGAAGCTCATCGCGCCGTGGTCGCAGAACACGAGGTCGAACGACTCCGACGTGAACGGCGTCGCCGTCGCCGACGCGAGCACGAGCGGCACTCGCACGCGCGCGCGCTCGACCCGAGCGCGCGCGTGGCGGAGCTGACCAACGGACAGGTCGAGACCGACGACGCGAGCGCCGGCGAGCGCGAGCCCGACCGCCCACTGCGCCGAGCCACAGCCGAGCTCGAGCACGTCGAGGTCGCGCGTCGGACCGAGGACTCCGAGCTGCGATTCGGGGATCCCCCACACGCCCCACGCGCACGCCTCCCGCTCGAACTGCTCGGCGTGCTGCGCCTGGTACGCGTCGGCGTCGGCGTCCCAGAACGTGCGGTTCGCGCGCTCGGCCTCCCGCGCGTCGCGACCGTCGGTCGTCTCGGTCACGCGGCGGCCGTCACGCGGTCGGGGTCAGCTGCGAGATGCTCACGCGCCCAGCGTGCTCACGGCGGCGACCCTTGCTCACGACGGACACGTCGTGCCCCTCGGCCTCGGCGCGCAGCGCACCGACCGTGCACCGTTCGCGCGGTCGCGTCGTGAACGGATCGAACCGGAAGAACCGCATCGCGTTCTCGTGCGTGATCGCGTCGATCTCCGCGTCGGTGAGGTCGGTGGCCGCGAACGTGCGCTCCAGGCGTTCGGGTGCGTCGGGCCAGATCGCGTCGCTGTGCGGGTAGTCGGTCTCGACGCAGATCCGGTCGACGCCGATCTCACGCGCGTGGCGCGCGCCGAAGTCGTCTTCGATGAAGCACAACACGACCCGCTCGAGGAACACCTCGCTCGGCAGCCGGTCGCCGAAGTCGGCACCCGTCCACTCCTTGTGCGTGGTGTACGTGTGGTCGAGCCGTTCGAGGAAGTACGGGATCCACCCGATGCCGCCCTCCGACAGCGCGATCGTGAGGTCGGGGAACTCGCGGAACACCGGCGAGAACACGAGGTCGGCCGCGGCCTGCACGATGTTCATCGGCTGCAGCGTGATCATCACGTCGATCGGCGCGTCGGGCGCGGTCACCACGAGCTGCGACGACGACCCGATGTGCATGCACACGATCGTCCCCTCGTCGGAGCACGCCTCCCAGACGGGGAACCAGTGGTCGGAGTGGAGACTCGGAAGGCCGAGCGGCACCGGGTTCTCGGGGAACGTGATCGCGTGGCACCCCTTCGCGGCGACGCGCCGCACCTCGTCGGCGAGCGTCGCCGGGTCCCAGATCGGTGGCACCGCGAGCGGGATGAACCGGTCGGGCGCGTGCGCGCACCACGCGTCGATGTGCCAGTCGTTGTACGCGCGGTTCAGCGCGAGCGCGACGTCCTTGTCGTCGACCGCCGCGAACAGCCGCCCCGCGAAGCCGGGCAGCGACGGGAAGTTGAGCGACCCGAGCACGCCGTTGGCCGACATGTCGAGCACCCGCTGCGCGACGTCGTAGGTGCCCGGGCGCAGCTCGGCGAACGACGTGGGGTCGATGCCGTACTCGTCGCGGGGCCTGCCCGCGACCGCGTTCAAGCCGACGTTGGGGATGTGGAACCCGAGGAACTCCCACTGGTCGGTGCCGTCGTCGCGGCGCACGATCCGAGGGGCGATGTCGGCGTACCGGGCCGGGAGCCGGCCCTCGAACAGGTCGGGCGGCTCGACCACGTGGTCGTCCACCGACACGAGGATCATGTCGTCGAGGCGCACGGCGGTCTCCTCACGAGGCGTGGTCCCGGGGGCGGTCCGGGCCCCGGAGGGCCGAGCATACGGCCGCCTCCCCGGGCCGGCTGCGGGGCGCCGGGCCCGGGCCGTGACCCCGGACCGGGCGAGTTGGTGGACGCGCGCTCCGTGGTCGGTTACATTCCCCTCGGGCGGGCGATTCGACGGGGGGCCTTCGGCACCGGGCGCAGCAGTGCGCGGCGGTGTCTCCTTCCTCGGATCCCCAGATGGAACCACGAGGGGGAGACGAGATGCGGACGCTGAGGCGTTGGCGGCGATCGGTTGCTGCTGTGAGTGCAGGGATGCTCGCCGGAGCGCTCGTGTTGGTGGCCGGCGGCGGCACCGCGTCGGCGGTCAACGTCGACTACGCCTGCACCGCATACGACCCAGCGTCGAACGGCGTGCTCGCCGAGGGCGTCGTGCTGCCGATCGAGATCACGGCTTCCGCGCCGGCGTCCGCCGACCCCGGCTCCGAGGTCACGATCACGGTGCCGCAGCGCAACCAGCCGGTGCCCGCGTCGGTCGACGTCAACGGCACCCCCTACGACGTGACCTACGTCGAGAACCTCGTCTACCGGCTCACGGTCGTCGGCGGAACGGTCGTGGCCGGATCCGCGGTCAAGACCGACCCGTTGGCGGTCGGCAGCGTGGCGGTCAGCACCACGAACAACTGGCTCCAGATGACCTACCCGCTGACCGCCGGTCGCGTGAACGGCGGTCAGTCGGTGCCGTGGCCCGCCGCGACCTTCAAGGTCACGGTCGGCGCGTCGGGCACGATGCGCACCACGACGCGCTCGGGGATCGTCGAAGTCGACACGCAGCTCACCGTGGCGGTGCTCGGCGGCGCGGTCACGGCGCGCGTGCGGTGCACCTCGCCGTTCAACACGATCACCTCGACGAGCATCGGCGGCGGCGCGACCACGACGACGGTCGCGCCGACGACGACCACGGTGGCACCGACCACGACGACGGTCGCGCCGACGACCACCACGGTGGCACCGACCACGACGACGGTGGCGCCGACGACCACGACGACCTCGGGTCCGACGACCACGACGGTGGCACCGACGACGACGACGGTCGCACCGACGACCACGACGGTGGCACCGACGACCACGACGGTGAAGCCGAC
Source organism: Acidimicrobiia bacterium (assembly GCA_036277635.1). Lineage (GTDB taxonomy): Bacteria > Actinomycetota > Acidimicrobiia > IMCC26256 > PALSA-610 > DASUMP01. Next base: position 15,791 of record DASUMP010000065.1, read on the forward strand.
GACCACCACGACGGTGGCGCCGACCACGACCACGACGGTCGCGCCGACCACGACCACCACCATCGTCTCGGGTCAGGACACCACCGGTCCGCTGTTCCCGTCGTCGGACTCCGTGAAGCCGTGCGACACGCTCGGCATCATCGGTGACGGGTTCGCGGCCGACGCTGCCGTCGAGGTGACGATGTCGCCTGACCCGGTGTCGCTCGACTTCCTCGCCGCCGACGCCGACGGTGCGATCTCGGGCGACGTGGTGATCCCCTGCGACACCGCGCCCGGCGACTACACGGTCGACGCCGTGGGTGACAACCCCGGTGGTGGGACCCACACGTTGTCGGCCGACATCACGGTCGAAGGCGACGAGACCACGACGACCACCAACACGGTGACGCCGCAGTCGACGACCGGCACCGGTGGTACGGGCGGCGGCGGTTCGCTGCCCCGCACGGGTGGCGACTCCCTGCCGCTCGGACTCGCCGGCTTCGTGTCGCTCGTCACCGGCCTGACGGTCCTCGGCGCACTGCGGATGCGCGAGACGCAGACCCGCCGCGTCTGATCCACACGCACGTTCGACCGATGAGGCCCCGCCCGCGTGGCGGGGCCTCATCGCGTCGTGGTGACCTAGCCTCCCGCCCACGCACGGCGACGACGGGGGAGCGGTGACGCGACGGGTGTGTGTGGTCGGGGTCGGGCTGTCCGACGGTCCGGTCACGCCGGACATGAACGGGCTCATGCTCGAAGCGCAGGCGTTCCAGCGCGCGGTCGCCGACGCCGGGCTCGCGAAGGCCGACGTCGACGGTCTCGCCTCCGCGGGATACGGCGGCATGCACGAGGTGATGCTCGCCGAGTACCTCGGGATCGCACCGCAGTGGTTGGAGTCGACATCGTGCGGCGGGTCGAGCTTCGAGCTGCACGCGATGCACGCGTGGCGGGCGATCGAAGCGGGCGACGCCGAGACGATCGCGATCGTCTACGGCAACAACCAGCTCTCGGCGTCGGGGCGCACGCTCGGCACCGGTGGCGGCGGCGGGCGTGGGGTCTTGCCGCACCCGATGGGCTACGAGCTGCCCACCGGACTCACCCTCGTCGGAGCGTACGCGCTCGCGGCGCAACGGCACATGCACGAGTACGGCACGACGCCCGAGCAGCTGGCCTCCATCGCGGTGCAGGTGCGCGAGCACGCGGCGCGCAACCCGAACGCGATGTACCGCGACCCGATCACGGTCGACGACGTGCTCGCGTCGAAGCTCGTCGCCGATCCGCTCCACAAGCTCGACTGCTGTGTCATCTCCGATGGCGGGTGCTGCATCGTGCTCACGACCGAGGAGCGCGCCCGCGACCTCCCGCACCGTCCGGTCTACGTGCGGGGCGCAGCCGCGGCGATGACGCACCACTCCGTGCACTCGATGCCCGACCTCACCCGCAGCGCGGGCGCGGTGTGCGGACCGAAGGCGTTCGCGCAGGCCGGGATCACCCCGGCCGACGTCGACACGTTCCAGATGTACGACTCGTTCACGTACACGGTGCTCGTGTGTCTCGAAGACCTCGGGTTCGCGCCCAAGGGTGAAGGCGGCGCGTTCGCGGCCGACGGGAACCTCCGTCTCGGTGGTGCGCTCCCCACCAACACCGACGGCGGTGGCCTGTCGGCGACCCATCCCGGGATGCGGGGCCTGTTCCTGCTCTGCGAAGCGACCCGTCAGCTGCGCGGTGCGGCGGGCGACGCGCAGGTCCCCGGCGCCGAGATCGCGGTCGCGCACGGCAGCGGCGGGTGGCTCTCCACGATGGGGACCGTCGTGCTCGGCACGGAGCCGACCCGGTGAGCACCGCCGAGCTGAGTCCGTGGGACGAGATGCCGAAGCATCTGGGTCCGTGGCCGTCGCCGGAGGACCGCGAGTTCTGGGCCGGTGCTCGTCGCGGCGAGCTGCGCATCCAGCGGTGCGCGTCGTGCGGGCTGCACCAGCACTACGCCCGCTTGCTCTGTTCGCACTGCGGGTCGCTCGAGGTCGAGTGGATCACCGCGAGCGGCGCGGGCACGGTGCACTCGTTCACCGTCGTACGCCAGAACGGCGTGCCTCCGTTCGCGCAGTGCGTGCCGTTCGTCGTCGCGCTCGTCGAGCTCGCCGAGCCGGGTGCTCGGATCCTCGCGGCCATGCCGACCGTCGCTCCCGACGCCGTCGCGATCGGCATGCCCGTGCGCGCCACGTTCCGCTCAGCCCACGACCCCGAGCTCGGGTTCGTCGACTTCGCCGCCGCCGACGTGGGGAGCCGTGGGTGACCGACGCCGTCGAGCCCGCCGACACGCCGATCGCGCTCGACGGGCGAGCCGTCGGTCGGCGCGGCCAGAAAACGCGACGCCTCCTGCTCGACGCCACCGCGTCGTTGCTCGAGACCCACGGCGTGCGCGACCTCCGGGTCGTGGAGATCGCCCGGGCGGTCGGGACGTCGCCGGCGACCTTCTACCAGTACTTCCGCGACGTCGAGGAGGCGGTGCTCGCCCTCGCCGAGCGGGTCGGCGACGAGCTCGCACCGTTGCTCGAGCTGTTGGACGCGCCGTGGGACGACGATGCCGGACTCGACGCCGCGCGCGGTCTCGTGGCCGGGTTCCTCGAGTACTGGGACCGCCACCGCGCGGTGCTGCGGACGCGCAACCTCGCGGCGCAGGAGGGCGACGCGCGCTTCCGCGAGGTGCGCAACCACTCCCTCGAGCCGTTCCTCGGTGGGTTCGCGACCAAGATCGCTTCCGCGCAAGCTGCGGGCTCGGTCGCCGTCGAGCTCACCCCGCGGGCCGCGGCCGCTGCGCTCGTCGCGTTGCTCGAGCGCATGGCCGCGTTCCACCACGATCTCGAGCTGCTCGGCGTCGAGCGCGACGACCTCGTCGAGACGACGGCGCGGATCGTGCACCAGACCGTGACCGGCCGGTGATCGTCACGCGTCCGCGGGCGCGGGGTGCATCTCCGATTCGGCCACCACGATCTCGAGCTCGCGGTCGAACACCTTCTCGAACAGGTCGCGCCGGCGTCGCGCGCCCCACAGCGCGAGCTCGGGGTCGCCGCGCGCGTGGACGCGCAGCACCACGAGGTCGGGACCGGGCTCGACCGCCACCGTCTCGATCACGGCGCGTCGACCGCGGTCGAGGCCGTCGGCGACGCGCAGGATCGCTGCGAGCTTCCGCACACGCTCACGATCGGCGGGTGCGAGGGCCGCAAAGCGCGGTTCTGACGCTTTCGGCTCGCCCTTGCGGTGGTGCCGGACGAGCGCGGCCAGCAGCTGCACTTCGTCGGGAGCGAAGCCGCGCAGGTGCCCGTGCTCGACGAGGTACGCGGCGTGGCGCTGGTGTCCCTTGCGCGACACGTGCTGACCGATGTCGTGCAGCAGTCCGGTGTACTCGAGCAGCTCGCGGTCGGCCGCGCCGAGCTCGTGCATCGCGACCGTCTGGTCGAACAGCGAGAGCGCGAGTCGCGTGACCTGCGCGGTGTGCGCCTGATCCGAGCTGCACCGACGCGCGAGGCCGGCGACCGCGGCGCGGCGAATCGCCCGCGGGTCGTCCGACCAGTCGGCGGGATCGTGCCCGCGCAGCGCGTCGAGCACGATGCCTTCGCGCAGCGCCCAGTCGCTCACGGTCAGCTCGTCGAGCGCGAACAGCTCCATCGCGACGACGAGGAACATGGAGCCGGCGGGCACGAGCTCGGCGCGCTGCTCCTCGAGGCCGGGCAGGCGGCGACGCTCGGCCGTCTTCGCGCCGAGCACGCGGTCGTGCTGCTCGCGCAGCTCGTCGAGCGTGACGCGCACCCCGTTCGTGGTCGTGGGCACCGACCCGGTCCGGGTCGCCACCGCCATCTTCGCCAGATCGGTGATCGTCCCGCTGCTGCCGACCGCCATGCGCGGTCGCAGCGGTGCGACCGCCGCCGCGACGGGGGCGAGGGTGGTGCGGATGCGGGCTTCGAGGCGCTTGCGGTCGTGCTTGTCGAGCGGGTCGGAGCGGACGAGCTCGGCGGTCAGGCGACCCACGCCGAGCGGCTCGCTCGCCGCGTACGCGAGCCCGCCGGCGTCGCCGACCATGATCTCGGCGCTGCCGCCGCCGAGGTCGAAGCACACCGCCGGGCCGGGGTCGAGCACGATGCTCGCCCGGATCGCGGAGAAGATCAGTCGTGCCTCTTCGAGCCCGGAGATGACCTCGACGTGGACGCCCGACTCGGCCTCGATGAGGTCGACGACCTCGCTGCCGTTGGCCGCGCTGCGGATCGCGCTCGTCGCCTTCGCGATGACTTCGACCGCACCGTCGGCTTCCGCGATGCGGCGCAGGTGCTGGACTGCCGCGACTGCTCGCTCGAGCGCGGCCGGACGGATGTGGCCGTGGGTGCTCACTTCGTCGCCGAGGCGGAGCATCTCCTTCTCGCGGGTGAGCGATTCGAACGAGCCGTCGGGGTGGACGTCGGCGACGAGCAGGTGGAACGAGTTGCTGCCGAGGTCGAGTGCGGCGATCCGCATGCGGAGGCGAGGTTACCGGCGGGTCGCGGGCCGACCGGGCGCTCGGTGCGGCTGACACGCGTGTCAGGTGTGGCTAGCCTGCGCGCACCGACGAGGGAGGCGACGACGTGACCGACGCGGCCGGCGAGACGAGGATGCTGATCGACGGCTCTTTGTGCGATGCGTCCGACGGTGCGACGTTCGACAACGTCAACCCGGCGACCGAGACGGTCATCGGACCGGTCGCCGACGGCGGCGCGGCCGACATGGACCGCGCGATCGCCGCGGCGCGGCGCGCGTTCGACGAGACCGACTGGGCGACGAACCGCGAGCGGCGCGTCGCGTGCCTGCAGCAGCTGCGCGACGCGCTCGACAAGCACAAGGAGGATCTGCGCCCCCAGATCGTCGCCGAGGTCGGCACCCCGATCGCGCTGACCTACGCCGTGCAACAGGACACCTGCATCGAAGACCTGCAATGGGACATCGACCAGGTCGGGCGGTACCGCTGGGAGTACGAGCTCGGCGTCCACGAGTTCTTCGGCATGCGATCGAACCGCATGGTGGTGCGCGAACCCATCGGCGTCGTCGGCGCGATCACCCCGTGGAACTTCCCGTTCATGCTGAACCTCTCGAAGCTCGGGCCCGCGCTGGCCGCCGGGTGCACCATCGTGCTCAAGCCCGCCCCCGACACGCCCTACAGCGCCACGTTCATCGGTCGCATCGTCGCCGAGGAGACCGACATCCCGCC
>DASUMP010000066.1:0-2230 GCA_036277635.1 Acidimicrobiia bacterium
CGACACCACGTCGGCAGGTTCGGAGATCCCCGACGGGCCGACGATCACGATCGGTGCGCAGGACTTCGGTGAGAGCGCGATCCTCGCCCAGGTCTACGGCCAGGCCCTCGAGGCCGCGGGCTACGAGGTGAGCTACCAGTCGCTCGGCGGCTTCCGCGACATCGTGTTCGAGTCGTTCGGGAGCGGCGACATCAACTTCACTCCCGAGTACGCGGCTTCCGCGCTCGAGTTCCTCAACGAGGGAGCGGGCGAGGCGACCCCCGACGCGGACGAGACCACAGAGGCGCTGCGCGGGTACCTCGCCGACGAGGGTCTGCAGGCGCTCGACCCGTCACCCGCGATCGACAGCAACTCGTTCGTGGTCACGCAGGAGACCGCGGACGAGTTCTCGCTCAGCGCGATCAGCGACCTCGCCGACGCAGGCGACTTGACGCTCGGTGGTCCGCCCGACTGCGAGACGAACCCGTTCTGCATCCCCGGCCTGAACGACGTGTACGGCATCGACTTCACCGGCCGGTTCACGTCGCTCGACGGCGGCGGTCCGCTCACGGTCGAGGCATTGCGCGGCGGTGAGATCGACGTCGCGATCCTCTTCTCGACGAGCGGCGTCATCGCCGACGAGGGCTGGGTCGTGCTCGAGGACGACGAAGGGCTCATCAACGCCGACAACATCGTCCCCGTTCTCACCGACGAGCTGGTCGACGCCTACGGCGACGACTTCGTCTCGCTCGTGAACTCGGTGAGCGCGGCGCTGTCGACCGAAGAGCTCACCGAGCTCAACAAGCGCTTCGACATCGACAAGGAAGATGCCGACGCGATCGCCGCCGATTGGCTCGCCGACGAGGGGCTCGTCTAGTCGCGGGACCCGTGCGGGGGGCGGTCGGTAGCCTTGACCCATGTCGAGTGCTGCCGTCGCCCCCCGTCCCGCGCACTACGAAGACGCGCAGGTGCGCGTCGACAAGCTGGTGGTCGGACCGTTCGAGAACAACGTGTTCGTCGTGCGGTGCAAGGGCTCGGGCGAGGCCGCGATCATCGACGCCGCCAACGAGCACGAGTTGCTGCTCGAGGTGAGCCGCGCCACCGGCGTGCGTCGTGTGCTCACCACCCACGGACATTGGGACCACATCCAGGCCGTCACCCAGCTGCGCGACGCGGGCATCGATGTGGGGGTCGCCGCCGACGACGCCGAGATGCTCCCCGCGTACGACTTCGTCATCCCCGACGACGACGAGCTGCGCATCGGCGAGCTGCGCGTGCACACCATCCACACCCCGGGGCACACGCCCGGCTCCACCTGCTTCCGCCTCGAAGGGACCCCGCTGCTGTTCGCCGGTGACACGTTGTTCCCCGGCGGCGCGGGCAACACGAGCCTTCCCGGAGGCGACTTCGCCACGATCATCACCTCGATCGACCGCCGCCTCTTCACCCTCCCCGCCGACCTGCTCGTCCTCCCCGGCCACGGTCTCGACACCACGATCGGCGCCGAGCGCCCCCACCTCCAAGAGTGGGTCGACCGCGGCTGGTGACCCCACCCCGAGCAGAGGACACTCAGGTACCGATTCGGTACGTCCTTGTCCTCTGTTCGGCGCTGCGCTCGAGCAGAGGACACTCAGGTACCGATTCGGTACTTCGTTGTCCCTTGCTCGGCTCGGGGTGGCGGGTGGTCACTTGACCGAGCGGTCCAGTATCGTCCGCGGGCCCTGTTCCGCTGCGATCCCGGAGTCGAACCGTCCCCGTGGACTTCCGCGACACGCCCGAGGAAGCCGATTTCCGCGCCGAGGTGCGCGGGTGGCTGGCCGAGCACCTCGTCGGCGAGTTCGCGGCGCTGGGCGGCGTCGGTGGTCCGGCCGACGAGACGGGCTGGGACACGCGGATCGAGTGGGAGCGCCTGCTCGGACGCGACCGCTGGGTGGGCCTCTCCTGGCCCACTGAGTACGGCGGGCGGGGAGCCTCGGTCGCGCAGCAGATCATCTTCAGCGAGGAGTACGCGCGGGCGAACGCGCCCGCGCGCGTCTCGTTCTTCGGCGAGGGCCTCTTCGCCCCGACGCTGATCCAGTGGGGCACCGACGAACAGAAGCGCCGGTTCCTGCCGAAGATCCAGGCGGTCGAAGAGCTGTGGTGCCAGGGGTTCAGCGAGCCCAACGCGGGCTCCGACCTCGCCAACGTGCAGACGCGCGGCCTCCTCGACGGCGACGAGTGGGTCATCAACGGCCAGAAGGTCTGGACGACG
>DASUMP010000067.1:0-57516 GCA_036277635.1 Acidimicrobiia bacterium
CGCGCCGGGCGGGAGCACGACCACGGTGAACGGCTCCTCGACGAGCGCCGGACCGGTGATCGACGCGCCGGGCGCGAGGCGGGTGCCGTCGTAGACGGGCGTGTCGAACCACGCGCCGGTCGGCTCGCCGGGGTGCGGCGCGAAGTACGCCGAGCGACTCCCGGTGCGCGCGCCCGCGGCGTCGCCCACGTCGCCGGTCTCGGCCAAGTGTCCGGGCTTGGGTGTGCGACCCCGCGCGATCACACGCACGCCCCGCAGCAGCGGTTGCTGCGAGCGGAAGCAGAACCCGCGCTCGGTCTCGTGCTGGTCGTGGAACCGCTGCGCGAGATCGAGCAGCCCGCCTTCGTCGAGCTGTTCGCCCTCGGGAACGGGCACGCTCATGTCGAAGTTCTGCCCCGGGTAGCACATCTGCGCGAACAGCGATGTCTCCATGTCGGCGTCGGGGAGTCCCGCGGGCGCGAGCTCTTTCGCCGACTCTTGCGCGAGGTCGGCCATCAACGTGCGCACCCGTCGGAGATCGACCTGCGACAGCGGTGTCACGTACGAGCGCACCAGGTCGACCACGTAGTCGGCGACCAGCACGCCGAGCGCGGAGAACGCGGGCGCGGCCTTCGGCACGAGGATGCGACGGATGCCGAGCTCGAGCGCGATCGGACACGCGTGCACCGCACCGTTGCCGCCGTACGCGATCAACGCGAGGTCGCGCGCGTCGGCGCCGTGACCGGCGAGCACCTTGCGGGTCGCGTTCGCCATGTTCGCGTTCACGATGCGCTGGATGCCCCACGCGGCCTCGTCGACCGTGAGACCCAAAGGCTCGGCGACGTCGCGTGCGATCGCGACACGCGCGGCGTCGACGTCGAGGGTCATGCGCCCGGCCGCGAACCCCGACACCGGGAGGTAGCCGAGCACGGCGTCGGCGTCGGTGACCGTGGGGGCGACACCGCCGCGCCCGTACGACACGGGTCCGGGCTGCGATCCGGCCGACTCCGGACCGACCAGCAGCGCGCCCTGGCGCACTCGCGCGATCGAGCCGCCGCCCGCGCCGACGCTCTGCACGTCGACCATCGGCAGCCCGATGTAGTAGCGGTAGCGCCAGTTCCAGTCGGTCTTGATCTCGGGTCGGCCGTGGCGCACGAGGCAGATGTCGAAGCTGGTACCGCCCATGTCGACCGCGACGAAGTCGCCCACGCCACCGGCCTGCGCGGCGAGCGCGGAACCCATGACGCCGCCGGTCGGCCCCGACGCGAGCAACGTGACCGCGCGCCGGGCGACGTACTCGGGCGGCATGACGCCGCCGGTCGACTGCATGATGAGCAGCGGCCCTCCGTAGCCAGAGCGGCGCAGCTTCTCCTGGAGACGGCCGACGTAGTGCGCGATCTTCGGCGCGACGTACGCGTTCACGAGCGTGGTGGAGACGCGTTCGAATTCGGGCCCGCGCGGCATCACCTCGTGCGAGAGCGACACGTGTTCCACGTCGGGGAACTCCTCGCGGATGATCTCGAGCGTGCGCCGCTCGTGCGCGGGGTTCACGAACGAGAAGAGGTACATCACCGCGATCGATCGCACGCCCAACGCCTGGAGACGCCGCACGCCGCGCCGCACCGCGTCTTCGTCGAGCGGCCGCACGACCTCGCCGTCGAACGCGACGCGTTCGGGGATCGCGATGCGCGCCCGCCGGCGCGCGATCGGGACGGGACCCGGCGCGTTCGGGTCCCAGATCTCTTCCTTGTGGCACCGGCGCAGCTCGATCTCGTCGCGGTGCCCTTCGGTGACGAGCAGACCGGTCGGCGCGCCGTTCATCTCGATCATCGTGTTGTCGGCGGTCGTGGTGCCGTGTACGAGGATCTCGAGCTGCGCGCACAGCTCGGCGAGCCCGAGTCCGAACCGATCAGCGAGCTGCTCGAGGCCGTGCATCACGCCGGTCGACTGGTCGTCGAGGGTGGTGGGCGTCTTGTCGAGCACGACCTCGCCGCTCGGCGTGACGCAGATGATGTCGGTGAACGTGCCGCCGACGTCGACGCCGACGCGGTACCCGCTCATCCTTGCGCGCGCTCCTCGCGCCGTCGGCGGCGCAACGCGTCGGTGGCGTCGGCATCGACGGCGAGCGTCAGGTCGTCGAGCGAGCCGGTGAGCACGACGCCGTAGTCGCGCGCCGCGCCGTCGACGCTCACGTACTCGTCGAGCACGTCGTCGAGCACCGCCTGCGGGTCGCGCTCGAGCGCGTCGCCCCAACCGCCCCCGCCGCCGTAGTCGTACATGATGCGCTCACCGGCGGCGATCGGCACCCAGTTCGCGGTGTGCTCCACCCGGAACGGGTCGTCGCTGCCGTAGCGGATGACCATCTCGTTCGGGGAGCCCGGCGCGCCGCCACAGATACCCGGCATCGGGTACTTCATGCCGACGACGTACGTGTACACCTTCGCGTCGACGCGCACTTCTTTCTCGTAGTGGCTCCCGCAGATGCCGCGCCACTGGCCCGCGCCGCCCGAGTCGGTGCGGTAGTCGCGGCTCCACTGGATGTGTGGGTACAGGCTCTCGTTCATCTCCGCGGTCGCCTTCCACAGGTTCCCGAAGGAGGCGTTGAGCGCGCCCCACGCGTCCATGCCCTTCGACGCGTTGCACCACCCGGCGTACACCTCGGCCGAGTGGTCGGTGAACGACTGACCGGTGCGGGGATCGGTGCCGACGATGATCGTGGGGATGCCGGTCTTGTAGGTCTGGGGCACGGCGCGGTCGGGGAGCACGTGCTGGAGCGCGACCGCGATCACCTCGCCGACGTCGGCGCCGGGGTGGTGGGTCCCCGCGCTCACGGGCTTGCCCGGCTCGGGGTTCAGCACGCATCCGGGCGGCACCACGAGCTGGATCTGCTCGAAGAACCCTTCGTTCTTCGGGATCTCGGGGTCCATCATCGAGGCGATCTGACCGACCGTGTAGCCGCGGGTGTTGCCGAACGTCGACCACGCTTGGATCTCGGGGCGCGTGTCGCTGCCGGTGAAGTCGATCGTGAGCGCGTCGCCGTCGACGGTGATCTTCACATGGAGGTGGATGTCGGGGTTCGCGAGCGGGTCGTGGTCGACGTACGCGTCGGCTTCGTACACGCCGTCGGGCCACGACGCGACCTCTTCGCGGAAGCGCTTCGCGGCGTAGTCGATCATGTAGTCGACCGACTCCTCGACGATCGATGTGCTGTAACGCTCGATGATCTCACCGAGACGGCGGGCGCCGAGCTGCGCGGCGCCGATCTGCGCGCGCAGGTCGCCGATGTAGCTCGGGATGCGGTTGTTCACCTGCAGCGCGTAGAGGATGTCGCGTCGTTCGGTGCCGCGGTCGAGGACCTTCACGACCGGCCACCGCACGCCTTCGCCCCAGATGTCGGTCGCCGTGACGTTGTAGCCGCCGGGCACGCCGCCGCCGGTGTCGCCGTGGTGGCACTGGATGCTCGCGATGAGGACCATCCGTCGCGTGCCCGAACCGTCGTCGGCGAAGACCGGGGCGAACACGTTGTAGTCGGGGAGGTGGCCGCCGCCGTGGTACGGATCGTTGGCGACGAACACGTCGCCTTCGTGGAACTCGTCGACGCCGAGGAAGTCGAGCGCGAAGCGCACCGGCAGCGTGGAGGTGAGCATGAACTGCGGGATGCCGACCGACAGCGCGGCGAGCCGGCCGCGCGCGTCGAGGATCGTGGCGTTGCGCTCGTTGCTCTGGTTCAGGATCGGCGTCGTGGCGGTGCGCGACACGTAGGTGGCCATCTCGAAGCAGATGGTCTCCATCGCGCCCCGCACGACCTCGGCGGTGACCGGGTCGACGGTGGGGGTCTCGGAGATGCGACCACGACTGCCGGCGAGCCGGACCAGATCGACGTTCGTCATGGCTGTTCCCCCTCGCCGGAACCTGACGCCGGTGTCAGCGAGTGTAGATCCGCCCGCCCCGACGGCTCAGCCGCGTGCCCACAACCGCTCGAGCGCGGCGGCACTCGCCGCGGGCTCTCGGTACGGCCACCAGTGTCCGCACTCGAACACCACCAGCTCGGCGTGCAGCCGCTGCGCGAGTCGCTCGCTGAACGCGGTGGTGACATACGTGTCGCCCCGGCCCCACAGCACGAGGGCGGGGAACCGCCCACCGACCGCATCGACCGCCGGCTGCCACTCGGCGCCCACGGTCACCGCGGAGCGGTACAGCGACAGGATGCACCGCTTCATCGTGTCGTCGACGGCGGCCGAGGCCTCCGCCGCCGCTTCGGCGTCGACCTCGGTGGTCAGGAAGGCCGACAACGCCTCGGGGGTCATCGCGTCCATCACGTGCTCGCCGACGCCGGGCGTCTGCCACAGCTGGGCCATCTCGTGCCAGGTGTACTGCTCGTCGACCGGGCACCCGCCGAGCGCGACGGTGCGCACGAGCTCGGGGCGCAGCGATGCGACCCGCTGCACGAGGTTGCCGCCCCAGTCGTGACCGACGAGGTCGACGGGGCCGTCGGCGGCGAGGCGCTCGACCTCGGTGGTGAGCCACGCCGCGTACGCCTCCTTCGTCGCGTCGAAGCCGTCGGGGACCGGCGCGCCGAAGCCAGGTAGGTCGACGGCGACGACGTCGTCGCGACCGAGCTCGGCGCGGATGCGATTCCACACCCGGTGCGTGTCGGGGACGCCGTGGACGAACAACGCGGTCATCGGGGCGACGCTATCCCGCTAGGGTCGACGGCGTGCTCGGCTGACACTCGGTCCATACGCCCCGTTCCCGCGTTCCCGGCAGGTGTGCTGTGTCAGCTGGTTCCGCGACGCTCGTCGCCCGCGAAGTCTCGAAGTCGTTCGGTTCACGCGTCGTCCTCGATCGCGTCTCGGTGCGGATCGGCCCGCGCACGCGTCTCGGGATCGTCGCGCCGAACGGCACCGGCAAGAGCACGTTGCTGCGCCTCCTCGCGGGGATCGACACCCCCGACGCGGGTTCGATCGTGCTCGCCCCGTCGAGCGCCACGGTCGGCTACCTCCCGCAGGAGCCCGACCGCAGCGCCACCGAGACGGTGCACGACTATCTCGCGCGGCGCACGAGTGTGGCGGCCGCGGAAGCGGCGTTCGCCGCGGCGAGCGACGCGCTGGCGCGCGGAGCCGACGGCGCCGACGACGCGTACGCGGTCGCGCTCGACCAGTACCTCGCGCTCGGCGCCGCCGACTTCGAGAGCCGGGTCGGGGAGGTGTGCGCAGATCTCGCGCTCCCCGCCGACGTCGTCGACCTGCCCACCGGCGCGCTGTCGGGAGGACAAGCGGCGCGCGTCTCGTTGGCGGCGATCCTCCTCGCTCGCTTCGACATCTTCTTGCTCGACGAGCCGACGAACGATCTCGACTTCGCCGGCCTCGAACGTCTCGAGTGGTTCCTCGACGACCTCCCCGGCGGTGTGGTGATCGTGTCGCACGACCGCGCGTTCCTCGACCGGACGATCGACGAGGTGCTCGAGCTCGACGAGCACTCGCACCAGGGCGCGCTGTACGCGGGTGGTTGGTCGGCCTACGTCGACGAGCGAGCGACCGCGCGTCGACACGCCGAGGAGGCGTACGCGGGCTACCAGGCCGAGCGCGCCACGCTCAGGCAGCGTGCGCAGCGGCAACGGCAGTGGGCGCAGCAGGGCGTGAAGAAGGTGAAGAAGAGCGGCGAGACCGACAAGTTCATCCGCCACTTCAACACGCAGAGCAGCCAGCACGTCGCCGCGAAGGCGAAGATCACCGACAAGGCGTTGGAGCGGCTCGAATCCCGCGCGGTGGCCAAGCCGTGGGAGGGCTGGGAGCTGCGCATGACGATCGAGTCGTCGGGGCGCAGCGGGTCGGTGGTCGGTCGCCTCGTCGGCGCGGTGGTGCGGCGCGGATCGTTCACGCTCGGCCCGATCGATCTCGAGATCTCGGCGGGGGAGCGCGTCGCGATCCTCGGCGCGAACGGCAGCGGGAAGTCGACGCTGCTCCAGGCGCTTCTCGGGCGCCTCCCGGTCGACGAGGGTGAGGCCCGGCTGGGATCGGGGATCGTGCTCGGCGAGCTCGGCCAGGCGCGCGCCCGGTTCGACGACGCCCCCGACCTCCTCCAGGGGTTCGTCGCCGCGAGTGGACTCCTCGCGCGCGACGCGCGGTCGTTGCTCGCGAAGTTCGGGCTCGGTGTCGAGCACGTGGGTCGACCGGCACGGGTGCTCTCACCCGGCGAACGCACGCGCGCCGAGCTCGCGCTGCTCGTTGCTCGCGGTGTGAACACGCTGGTGCTCGACGAGCCGACGAACCATCTCGATCTCCCCGCGATCGAACAGCTCGAACAGGCGCTGGAGACGTTCACCGGCACGGTGCTGCTCGTCACCCACGATCGGGCGTTCCTCGGCGCGGTCGCGACGACGCGCGTGATCGAGCTCGACGACGGCCAGATCGTCGGCGACCACGTGACCGATCTCGGCTGATCCCTTGCAGAACTCAGCTCGCGAACAGGATCTCCGCGAGCCGATCGTGGTGCCATCCGGTCGTGCCGAACAGGTACTCGTCGGCCGTGGCGCGCCGCAGGAACAGGTGGAGGTCGTGCTCCCACGTGTAGCCGATCCCCCCGTGGATCTGCGCGCCGTCCTTCACCATGCGCCGCGCCGCCGCGCCGGCGGCGGCTTTCGCGACGTGGGCGGCGCGCCGCCGGTCGGGGTCGTCGGCGTCGACGGTCATCGCCGCGTACTGGACGGCGGCGGTGGCGCGTTCGAGGACCAGTGCCATCTCCGCGAGCTTGTGCTGGATCGCCTGGAACGAACCGATCGGGACGCCGAACTGGTGGCGATCTTTCGCGTAGGCGAGCGCCATGTCGAAGATGCGCCGCGCGGTGCCGACCATCTCCGCCGCGAGGGCGACGGTCGCGCGGTCGCGCCACCCGTCGAGATCGCGCGGCGCGAGCGGCGACGACAGTCCGTCGCGATCGGGCACGGTGACCTCGGCGACGCGTCGGCTCGCGTCGACGGTCGGCACGACCCGCACGTCGAGGTCGGCGCGAGCGATGACCCGGACGGTGGGTCCTGGATCGACGACGGCGACGTGCTCGACGATGTCGGCGTCGACCACGAACGACTTCACGGGCGCGTCGTGCGGCTCGATCCGCCCCGTCGCGTCGGCGATCGCGACCGTGCCGCTCGCACCCGCCTCGACGACGTCGGCGAGGAGCGGGTGACCGCACGCCGCCAGCAACGAACCGAACAGCGCGACCGTCGGGAAGAACGGCCCCGGCGCCGCGACGTAGCCGGTCTCGAACAGCACGAGCGCGAGATCGGTCGCGGGTCCGGTGGCGAGACCGGTGAAGTCGCGCAGGTGGGTCCACAACCCGGCGCTCGCCGCGCGGTCGTCGAGGTGCGCGCGCAGCAGCGCGGGCGGACACTCGTTCGCGAGCAGCTGGCGCGCGGTGTCGCGCAACAGGTCTTGCTCGTGCGTGGTGGTGAAGTCCATCAGGCGCGGGGGAGTCCGAGGACGCGCTGGGCGATGATGTTGCGTTGGATCTCTGACGTGCCGCCCGCGATCGTGTTCGCGAAGCTCACCATGAAGCTCGTGACCCAGCGGCCCGCCTCGGCACCGCGTTCGGGATCGACCACCGCACCGGACGCGCCGAGGATCTCCATCCCGAGCTCGAACGCAGCCTTGCCCGCTTCCGAGGTGGCCATCTTCATGAACGAGTGCTCGGGCGCGGCGGCGCCCTGGGCGTACGAGGAGAAGCCCTTGTAGCCGAGCGCGCGCAGGCTCGCCGCGAGCTCGTACGTCTCGGCGATGCGGCGGCGCACGATCGGGTCGTCGGCGCGCCCGACCGCACGCGCGAGCGCCACGAGCGAGGTGACGGTCTGCTCCATGCGGGCGACGCCTTCGACCCAGAGTCCGGCGCGCTCGTGGGCGAGGGAGCCCTGCGTGATCGCCCACCCGCCGTGCAGCTCGCCGACGAGGCGGTCGCGGGGCACGACGACGTCGGTGAAGAACACCTCGGCGAAGCTCGCGTGTCCGGTGATGTGCCGCAACGGGCGCACGTCGATGCCGGGCGAGTCCATGTCGATGACGAGCACGCTGATCCCGCGGTGCTTCGGTGCGGCCGGGTCCGTGCGCACGTAGCAGAAGCACCGCTGCGCGATCGTGGCGTAGCTCGTCCACACCTTCTGGCCGGTGACGACGAAGTGGTCGTCGTGCACCTCGGCGCGCGTCTGCAGCCCTGCGAGATCCGACCCGGCGTCGGGCTCGCTCATCCCGATGCACCAGATGTCGTCGCCGCGCACCGCCGCGGGCGCGAGCGCGCGCTGGGCGGGCGTACCGAAGTCGAGCAGGCTCGGCGCGACGATCGCGTAGCCGGGGAAGTGCCCGGAGCGGGGCATGCGCCGAGCCGCCATCTCTTCGAGGTAGACGAGCGTCTGCACCGGCGTGGCGTCGCGCCCGCCGAGCTCGGGTGGGTAGCCCGGGATCATCCACCCGTGATCGAACAGCGTGGCCTGCCACTGGCGCAACCATCCGGGCACGATCTCGTCGTCGGTCGACCACTCACCTTGGAAGTCGCTCCCGGCGCGCGCCTGGGGAGGTGCGTGCTCGTCGAGGAACGCGCGCAGCTCGGCGCGGAACGCTTCCTCGGCGGGCCCCCAGGCGAGCTCCATGCGAGCGAACCTACCGTAGGCTGCGCGCATGCTGACGCCGTTCGACGACTACCCGATCCATCAGACGTCGGAGCCGATCGCGCACACGCTGCAAGGGAGCTCGAACGCGTACGACCGCTACTTCTTCAACGGGTACTCGCGTGACGGGTCGCTCTTCTTCGCCGCCGCCCTCGGCCTGTACCCGAACCGACGGGTGATGGACGCCGCGTTCGCGGTCGTGCGTGATGGTGAGGAGATCTCGGTCATCGCGTCGCGACGCGCGCCGCTCGATCCGACCGACACGACCGTCGGTCCGATCACCGTGCGCGTCGAAGAGCCGTTGCGCCGGCTCCGCGTCACCGTCGTCGACAACGACTCGGGTCTCGCTGCGGATCTCGTGTTCGGCGCGCGTTCGCCCGTCATCGAGGAACCGCGCTTCACGATGTACGACCACACGATCCCCGTGTTCGACTACACGCGCCTCACGCAGTGGGGTGCGTGGTCGGGGACGCTCACCGTCGACGGTGAGGCGCTGCCCGTCACGCCGTCCGAGGTGCTCGGGTGTCGCGACCGCTCCTGGGGCATCCGGCCGGTCGGACCGCAGGTGCCCGGTCCCAGCGCCTTCGGCCCCCAGTTCTTCTGGCTGTGGGCACCGCTCAACTTCGACGACGTCTGCGTCCACTTCGACGTGAACGAGCACGGCGACGGGCGCCAGTGGCACTCGGAAGGCTTGATGGTCCCGGTCCTCGACTCGCCGTCGGCGCCCGTCTACGGACCCGACGCGACGATCGACGTGATGGCGTCGGTCGCGCACGACGTCACGTGGCAGCCCGGGACGCGCCGCTCGACCCGCGCGACGATCCACCTCCAACCGCAGGCGGGCGACCGCATCAGCGTCGAGCTCGAGCCGCTCGCCACGTTCTTCATGCGGGGCCTCGGCTACCTGCACCCCGAGTGGGGGCACGGGCAGTGGAAGGGGGAGCTCGCGGTGCACACCGAGCGCTTCTCGACGACCGACGCCGCGCCACCGGGCCCGAACGTCGACCCGTTCCACCTGCACGTGCAGCAGGTCGTACGGGCGACGATGGGCGAGCACGTGGGCACCGGAGTGTTCGAACAGCTCGTGCTCGGGCCGTACGCCCCGGGCGGCTTCACCGACGTCCTCGACGGCGCAGCCGGTTGATCGTCTTCGTCGGAGGCGTGCACCGCAGCGGCACCACGCTGGTGGCGCGCGCGTTGGCGGCGCACCCGGACGCGTCCGGTCTCGTCGACACCGGCGTCCCCGAAGACGAAGGCCAGCACCTCCAGTCCGTGTATCCCACCGGCGAGACCCACGGTGGACCGGGCCGGTTCGCGCTCGACCCCGCTGCCCACCTCACCGAAGCCGACGCCGGGGCGGATCACGCCGACCGCTTGCGGGCCGCGTGGGATCCCTACTGGGACACCACCCGCGCCGTGCTCGTGGAGAAGTCGCCACCGAACCTCGTGCGGTTCCGCTACCTCAGCGCGGTCTTCCCCGACGCGCGGTTCGTCGCCGTCGTGCGCCATCCGGTCCCGGTCGTGCTCGCGACGTTCAAGATGGCGCCGCCCGACACGTCGGTGCACACGGTGCTGCGCAACTGGGTCGTCGCGCACGAGACGTTCCGCGACGACGAAGGTCACCTCGCGCGTGTGCGGGTCGTGCGCTACGAAGACTTCGTCGCCCAACCCGCGTCCGTGCTCGACGAGCTGCACCGCTTCGTCGGTCTCCCGCCGCGCGCAACCGATCTCGACATCCGACCCGACCGCGACGCGCAGTATTCCCGACAGTGGCGCGCGGCCACCGGTCGCGCCTCGCTCCGCCGCCACTTCCTGGCGCGCCGCTACGACGGGCGCGTACGGGCGCTCGGCTTCGGCTACTCGCTGCGCGATCTTCCCGGTGCGGCCGACTGAGCGGTCAGCCGCGCACGGTCGAGAACCGGCATGGCATGCGCTTGATGCCGTGGATGAACGCCGACTGCAAGTAGTCGGGCTCGCCGCTCACCTCGATGTCGGGGAGGCGGCGCAGCAGCTCTTCGAACATGACGCGGATCTCGCGCCGGGCGAGGTTCGCACCGAGGCAGAAGTGCGGGCCGCCGGCGCCGAACCCGACGTGCTCGTTCGGCGAGCGGGTCACGTCGAAGCGGAACGGATCGTCGAACGCGCGCTCGTCGCGGTTCGCGGAGTTGTAGAACATCACGACCTTCTCGCCCGCGCGGATCTCCTGCCCTCCGACGACGGCGTCGCGACTGGCGGTGCGGCGGAAGTGGATGACCGGGGTGGCCCACCGCACGATCTCTTCGACCGCCGTGGGCGCGACGGCGTCGAAGTCGGCCAGCCAGATCGCCCGTTGCTCAGGGTGTTGTGTGAGCGCGAGCAGACCGTGACTGATCGCGGTGCGGGTGGTCTCGTTGCCCGCCACGACGAGCAGCAAGAAGAACGAGCCGAGCTCGCCGGTCGTGAGACGGTGTCGGCCGTCTTCGTCTTCCACCTCCGCGTGCATCAAGGTGCTGGTGATGTCGTCGCGCGGGTTGTCGAGTCGGTCCTGGGCCAGCTCGAGGCCGTAGGTGAACAGCTCCATACCCGCGGCCATGAGCTCTTCGAGCGAGCTCACGTACTCGGGGTCACCCACACCGAGGATCATGTTCGTGAGCTCGAGGATCCGCGGCGTATCGGCACGCGGGATGCCGAGCATGTCGCAGATGATCTGGAGCGGCAGCGCCGCGGCGACCTCGTGGACGAAGTCGCACTCGCCGAGCGTCGCCACCCGATCGACGATCTCACGCGCCTGCTCACGCACGGTGTCTTCGATGCGCGCGACCTGCCGGGGTGTGAACCCCCGGTTCACGATCAGCCGCAGCTTCGTGTGCTTCGGCGCGTCCATGTTGATCATCGAGCCGAGCCACTCGGCGATCTCGGGCGGGATGTCGCCGATGTTCGTACCCGGCGACGATCGGAACGTGTCGGGGTCGCGGCTGACCTGCATGACGTCGGCGTAGCGGGTCAATGCCCAGAACCCTGGTCCGCGCGGGATGCGCTCGTCGGGGGTCTCGGGTTCGGCGTGGAACGACACCGGCGCCTCGGCGCGCAGCTTGGCGAAGACGCCTTCCCGGTCGGGGCGCATCCACACCGCGAGGTCGCCGAGGCGGATCTCGTCGAGGGTGAGCGTGGTGTCGGGGATCGGCACGATCGTCGTCACTGGACCTCCGGGCGTCGAGCTCGGATGCTACGACTCGAGCGTCGGCATGAAGGGCGGGACGCCGCGCTCGGAGCGCGCGAACAGCGCATCGGCGACCTCGTCGATGCGCGTGATCGTCCACGGCTTCTCGTCGGTCGATTCGGTGATCGGGCGCCAGCCGCGCAGCAGCTGGACCTGCCCGCCCTGCACCTTCACGACCTGGCCGGTGACCCCAGCGGAGAGGTCGCTCGCGAGCCAGCCCACCACCGCCGCGATGTTCTCGGGCGCGAACCGATCGAACTCGCCCTCCTTGGCGTTCATGAAGTCGCCCGCGACCGCCTCGGTGAGCCGCGTCCGGGCGACCGGGCAGATCGCGTTCACGCGCACGCCGAGCCGCTCGAGCTCGCGCGCCATCACGATCGTCATCGACGCGATCCCCGCCTTCGCCGCGGCGTAGTTCACCTGGCCGGCGTTGCCGTAGAGCCCCGATTCCGACGCGGTGTTGACGATCTTCGCGTTGGCGGGTTCGCCGGTGTCCTTCATCCGCTGCCGCCAGTACGACGCCGCGAACCGCGACGGCGCGAAGTGGCCCTTCAGGTGCACGTCGACGACCGCGTCCCAGTCGGCCTCGTCCATGTTGAAGCTCATCTTGTCGCGCAGGATCCCGGCGTTGTTCACGAGGATGTCGAGCCGGCCGAAGCTCTCGACCGCCTGCTGGATCAGGCGTTCGGCGCCCGCCCACGACGAGACGCTGTCGCCGTTGACGACAGCACGACCGCCCGCGGCGGTGATCTCCGCCGCCACCTCCTGCGCGGGCGTCGCGTCGGCACCGTCGCCGCCGCTCGTCCCACCGAGATCGTTCACGACGACCGCCGCCCCCTCGGACGCCAGCAGCAGCGCGTGCGCGCGCCCGATGCCCCGTCCGGCGCCGGTGACGATCGCGACCTTGCCGTCGAACAGACCCACGAAGTGCTCCTCCTACTCTCCGGTGAACCGCGCGTCGCGCTTTTCGCGGAACGCGGCCATCCCCTCGACGAGGTCGGGTGACGTCGTCGCCAACGACTGGTGCAGTGCTTCGAGCTCGAGCGCGCGCGACAGGTCGGTCTCGAACGTCGCGTTGAGGAGGCGCTTCGACAGGCCGAGCGAGCGGGTGGGTCCGGCGGCGAGTCGTTGCGCGAGCTGTTCGGCGGTCGACGCGAGCTCGTCGGCGGGCACGCATCGGTACGCGAGGCCGAGCGCGACCGCCTCGTCGCCCGCCGCGCCCTCACCGAGCAGCACCATCGCCTTGGCGCGGGGCAGCCCGACGAGGCGAGGCAGCAGGTACGCGCCGCCGGCGTCGACCGCGAGGCCCCATCGAGCGAAGCTCCACGCGAACTTCGTGGCGGGCTGCACGAGCACGAAGTCGCAGGCGAGCGCGAGGTGCGCGCCGGGTCCCACTGCGGTGCCCTGCACCGCGGCGACGGTGGGCTTGTCGAGCTCCCATAGTTCCCGCACGAACGCCTGCACGCCCGCGCGCAACGCCTCGGCGGTGGATCGCGGGTTGAAGTCGGGCCGTCCCGCGTGCGCGACGGTGGACGCGCCGAGGTCCATGCCCGCACAGAACGCGTCGCCCGTAGCCGTGACGAGCACGCAGCGCACGGCCGGGTCGGCGCGGAACGCGCGCACCGCGTCGACGATGCCGTCGCGCATCTCGGGGGTGAGCGCGTTCTTCGCGTCGGGCCGGTCGAGGACGATGCGGCCGACGTGGTCGTCGGTGACCTCGGTGCGCAGCGTCATCAGGCGGGGTTGGTGGTGAGGATGTTCACGACCGACACGCCTGAGCCGCGACCGCCGGCGTTGTGTTGGAGCGCGAAGCCGTTGCGGATCTGCACTTGGCGCTCACCCGCGTCGCCGCGGAGCTGCCACCAGCACTCGGTGAGCTGGGCGACCCCGGTGGCGCCGATCGGATGCCCCTTGGCGAGCAGCCCGCCCGACGGGTTGACGGGGATGCGACCGGTGAGCGCGGTCTCGCCTTCGAAGCTGGCGACCCCACCCTTGCCCTTCTCGACGAAGCCGAGGTCTTCGATGTCGAGGATCTCGGTGATCGTGAAGCAGTCGTGCACCTCGGCGACGTCGACCTGGTCGGGTCCGATGCCGGCCATCGCGTACGCGCGCTGCGCGGCGAGGCGGGTCGCGGCGAGCTCGGTGAAGGACGACTTCTCGTGAAGGTACGGGTGGTCGGTGCCGACGCCGAAGCCGGCCACGTAGACCGGACGGTCGGTGAACTCCGACGCGCGGTCGGCACGCACGAGGAGCGCGGCCGCGGCGCCGTCGGTCTGCGGGCAGCAGTCGAGGAGGTGGAGAGGGCTGCACACCGCGGGTGACGCGAGCACGTCGTCGATCGTGATCTCGTTCTGGAAGTGAGCGTACGGGTCACGCGCACCGTTGAAGTGGTTCTTCACCGCGACCGACGCGAGCATCTCGCGCGTCGTGCCGAACTCGTGCATGTGCCGGGTGGCGAACGGCGCGAACAACACCGGAGCGGTCTCGCCGCGGGTGAAGATCGGGTGACCCGACGCGGCGCGCGAGAGCAGCCCCTCCTCGGTCGACTTGTCGCGCATCTTCTCGACCCCGATGACGAGCACGACGTCGTGCACGCCGCTGGCGACCGCCATCGCGCCGACGCGGAACGCGTCGGATCCCGACGGGCACGCGTTCTCGATGCGGGTGCAGGGGATGCCGTTGAGCCCGATCGCGCTCGGCACCGTGTTCCCGCCGATGCCCTCCTGGCCCCAGAGCGTCCCACGCTGGGTCGCCACGAACGCGGCGTCGACCAGTCGGGGATCGAAGCCCTTGTCGACGCCCGCCATGGCGGCCGCGAACGCGCCGGCGGCCATCTGCTCGTAGCTCTGGTCGAACAGCTCACCCATCTTGATGAGTCCGCCGCCCACCATCGCGACGCGGTTCCAGCTCATGATGCGCTCTCCTCGACGTCGCGCACGGGTCGGGCCTTGAAGCCGTAGACCGGCACCCCGCGTTCGTGTGCGTACTTGCGCAGCACGAGCTCCACGCGGGTGCCGACCGCGAGCTCGCTGCCGTCGCCCGCGACCTGGAGCATCAGCCGGGCGCCGTCGTCGAGGTCGAGCACCGCGATCGGAAGGGGCGCGACGAACGGTGCCGGCATCGTCTGGTTCACCACGAACGTGTGGACCGTGCCGGCACGGGCCAACGCCACCGGCTCCAGCTTCGGTGCGCCACACGCGATGCACGTGGGGTGCACCGACGGCGGTGTCGAGATCGTCCCGCAGTCGATGCAGCGGCCACCGAGCAACCCGAGCATCTCGTCGGCGCCGCGAGCGAACAGCGCGCTCTCCGGAGGCACTCCCATCGGGACCGTCTCGCCACCCGCGATCAGCTGGCGACGAGCGCGCAGCACGTCGGGGTACGTCGTGGCGATGTCGGTCTGCAACGAGCGACGCGTGCGCGCCGCGCCCGGGACGGGAGCGTCGGCGTCGATCGTCAGTCCGGTGGTGCGGCCGCCGCCCGCGGCGACGACCGCGACGATGCCCGCGGCGTCGAGCGCGGCGCACGCGCCGAGCAACGCGCTCGCCGCGCCGCAGTCGCCGACCTCGGCGATGACGGTGGCGGACTCGGCCGGCGCGGCGCCGACCGCCCGCGCGACGGCGTTGCCGAGGCGCCCGTCGGGATCGGGGAGCGACCACGCGCGCGGCTCGAAGACCGCGAGCTCGGTCGCGACCTCGGTCGTGGTCGGGAGGAAGATCTCGTCGCGGAACAGCCGTGCGTCGTAGAGGTCGCGCGTGTCGGTCTCGCCGTCGCCGCGGTAGCGATCGAGCAGTGGGCGGGTGCGCGTGACGCGGGCGACGAGCGCGGCGCGGCCGCCGCTGGCCGCGAGCACGAACGCGGCCGCGCCGGCACCGGTGCGGGGCTCGGCGGGTCCACCGGGTGCGGGGCGGAGCGCGTCGGACGCGACGACCAGGGCGACCCGCGCGGATCCCGCGCCGATCGCGTCGGACGCGGCGAGGAGCGCTTCGATCCCCGCGTGCGGCGATCCCGCGCAGAGCAGGCCGGTCGAGGTGGTGGCGAGCCCGAGTGCTGCGGCGAGCACCGCGTGGCTCGGGCCTTCGGCGAACGGCGGTCGCGTGGTGCCCCACCAGAGGCCGTCGACGTGCCCGGGGTCGATCTCGGCGGCGGCGAGCGCGGCGCTCGCGGCCGACCACGCCAGCGTCAGGGTGTCTTCGTCGGGGGCGCACACCGCGACCTGGCCGCGCCCCGGTGGGCGGTTCCAGGCGGCGGCGACGTCGGCGGCGGCGAGGCGCAGCGACCCGGCGGCGGCGCCCACTCCGAGCACACGGGTCGGCATGGCGAGAACTCCGGACGACGAGCGGGAGAAACCTGACTGTAGCGTCAGGTCGCCGCGCCGGTCCGAGGCCGCTGGCTCAGCCGCCGAGCCCGAGCAGGCGTTCGCGCCGCACGGAACGGATGCCGCGCCACAGCGCGGCGATCGCGGCGATCCACGACACGAGCCCGACGAGCCCGCCCCACGTGCGCGCCGACGCGAGCGACTGCGTCGAGAACCCGTACGCCAGCACGATCAACGGCAACGTGACGAGCGCGGAGGCCTGCTGCGCGGCGGCGGCGCTCGTGACGCGCGCGGAGATCGACAGGATCAGCGCGACAACGAGCACGAGGAACGGCGGCACCACCCACCCCATCAGCACGAGCCAGTTCGTCGTGGGGAAGAACCAACCGCCGACGCCGGGTCCGATCGTGATGTTCACGATCAACGAATACACCGTGAATCCGACGGCGGCCGTCGCGTACCCGGGCAGGAGCGCAGCCAGGGCCTTGCCGAGGAAGATCTCGCGCTCGGACGCCGGGGAGTGCGCCAGGAACTCGCCGCTCCCGCGTTCGCGTTCGCCGATCAACGTGTGGGACCCGATCGCGGACGACACCGTCACAGGGACGACGATCGCGAGGGGCGCGAACAGGTACACGGCGAGTGCGTACGCGATCTGGTCTTCGGGTCCCGCGCCTTCCAGGTCGTCTTCGATGGAGTCGGGAAGGACCCGTACGACGTCGCCGAGCTCGCGCGCGAAGTCTTGGCTGCGAATCGACGTGATCGTCGTGAACAACACGAGGGGGATCACCATGTAGAACAGCGCAGCGACGATGACGAGCGGCATCCAGAAGTCGCGGCTGCGCCGGAGCTGGCGCAGGTCGGTGCGCGCGATGACCCACGCTCGCCCGGCGCTGCGCATCGGCGAGCCGTCCCTCGACGATGCGGTCATGGCGCCCTCCATGGTCGTTCCTCGGCACGCACGGCGAAGTAGAGCTCCTCGAGCGACGGCTGGCGCGGCTCGACGCGCGTGATGCGCACCCCGGCGGCAACGAGCGCGCCGACCAGCTCGGGGACGCGTTCAGGTCGGTCGATGCCGACCGTGGCCACGCCGTCGCGGTGGTAGTTCACGACCCCCGGGAGCGCGGCGACCCGGTCGAGGCCGGCGGGGTCCTCGGCGTCGAGCACCACGACCGACGACGTGAAGTAGCGGCGGACGAGCTCGGCCGGCGCGCCGGCGACGAGCGTGTGCCCGCGGTCCATCACCATGATCCGGTCGGCGAGGCCCTCCGCCTCCAGCAGCAGATGGGTGCTCATCAGCACGGCGGTGCCGTCGGCCGTCAGCTCACGGATCAACGAGAGCACCGCGCGCGACGACTCGGGGTCGAGTCCCGCCGTGGGCTCGTCGAGCAACAACAGCTCCGGACGGTGCAGCGTGGCGCGCGCCAGCGCGAGGCGCGCCCGCATCCCGGTCGAGTAGCCGCCGACGCGCCGCCCGAGCGCGTCGAGGATCCCGAACCGCGCCGCGGCGTGCTCGATCGCGACGTCGGGATCGCTCACCTCCCACAGGCTCGCGGCGTACCGGAGGTTGTCGTCGCCGGTGAGGCGGTCGTACAACGCCGGTCGCGCCGGAACGACCCCGCACCGTCGCCGGACCTCGGCGCCGTCGACCAGCGGATCCAGACCGAAGACCCGAACCGTCCCCGAGTCGGCGGGCAGCGCGCCGGTGACGACGCGCAGCGCGGTCGTCTTCCCCGCACCGTTCGGACCGAGCAGCATCGTCACAGTGCCCGGCGGCGCGTCGAGGCTGAACCCCGCGAGTGCGAGGACGTCACCGAACGAGCGCACGACGCGATCCAACGACACGACGGCGGTCACGACCGGCGAGGGTATGCGCGCCGCGCGGGGACTCCGGACCGCGCGCACGGACCGTGCGCGAGCGACGACGGACTACGCTGCCCGGTTCCTGGCGGCGTAGCCGAGTGGCTCAGGCAAGGGTCTGCAAAACCCTGGACGCGGGTTCAATTCCCGCCGCCGCCTCTCTTCCGGCTGATCCCGTGGTGGTGGTGCGCCGGACGTGCGATCGTCGACCTCCGAAGCGTCCGCGCGCCCCGACCCACGAAGGTTTCGGGGGTCGCGCGAGCGGGAACCGACGATGCACGAGGGCACGCCTGGTGCCCTGGCATCGGAGGAACACCATGGGTATCGGAGTCAGCATCTTCTTCCTGGCGGTCGGCGCCATCCTCGCGTTCGCTGTGAACGCGGAGGTCTCCGGGCTCGAGCTCGAGACCGTCGGCTGGATCCTGATGGGGATCGGAGCGCTCGGCCTGCTCTTGTCGATGGTCTTCTGGAGCACGTGGGGAGGCTTCAGCGGTGGGCGTCGCGAGGTCGTGACGCACCGCGAAGAAGTGATCTGACAACGCGCTCGCGACGCGAGCGTGCGTGCACCGACGTGTCCCGGGCCGGGTGGGCCGGGACACGTTCGCGTCTGGCGCCGGCTGCCCGCGCTGACCGAGACGATCAGTCGTCGCGGTCGCGGTCGTCGTCGTCGAGGACGCCCCGCAGCTCGGCGAGGCTGCGACGGAGCAGGCGGGACACGTGCATCTGGCTGATCCCGAGCTCGGCGGCGATCTCGCTCTGGGTCAGGTCCTCGAAGAAGCGCAGCCGCACGATCGTGGCCTCGCGCTCGGGGAGCGTGGCGAGGAGCTGGTCGAGCAAGACACCCCGTTCGGTGTCGGCGGAAGGGTCGTGTCCCATGCGGCGTTCGATCGGTGAACGGTCGTCATCGGTCGAGAACGCGGACATCGGCGTCGCTCGGTACGCCGCCGCCGCTTCCATCGCTGTGAGCACGTCGTCGGTGCTCACGTCGAGATGCGCGGCCAGCTCGGGCAGCGTCGGCGTGCGCCCGAGGCGCTGGTGCAGCGTGTCCGTCGCGGCGTGTAGCTGCATGCGCAGCTCCTGCGCCCGACGGGGAACGCGCACCGACCAGGTCTTGTCGCGGAAGTGCCGCTTGAGCTCGCCGGTGATGGTCGGGCTGGCGAACCCGATGAACGCGATCCCTCGCTCGGGGTCGAACCGTTCGACCGCCTTCAGCAAGCCGAGGGTCGCGACCTGGACGAGATCGTCGAGGGGCTCGCCGCGGTCGGCGTACTGACGGGCGAGCCGTTCGGCGATGCCGCGGTGCTCCTCGACGAGCGCGTTGCGCAGGCGCCGATCACCGGTGCGCCGGTACTCGACGAACCGGGCGAGGACCTGAGCGTCGAGCTCGGCTCGTTCCGCGAGCGCATCCTCACCGGAGCCGCGACCCATCGGACTCAGGCGTGCTGTCGGGTCTTGCGCAGCGTGAAGTACGCGGTGCCGTCGCCGTCGACCCCGAGGTCGTGTGCGTCGGCGACCGTGGACAGGATCTGCGCGGTCAGCAGCGAGATCTCGGGCGGTGCGGTACCGGCGTCGACGCGAGCGGTGCCGCGCACCAACAGTGTCGCCTCGTCGACGACTTCGTAGGCGAGGCTGAGCGACTCGGAGGCCCCGTGTTCGAGCAGCAGCACGCACAGCTCGTCGACCGCGATGCGAAGGTCTTCGATCTCGTCGAGGTCGAACGCGAGGCGTCCGGCGATGCCGGACGCGACGAGCCGGGCCAGCTGGACGTGTTCGGTGCTCGCCGGGATGACGAGTGTCACGGCATCGGTCACGAGCACTGCCGTCCTGTTCGGATCACGGTTGCTGTCGAGACGCTATCCGACCCACGTGTCGCGCGCGGACGCTCGTTGCAGCGCTCCGCAGTGTCGGAAGTCGCAGACGATCAGGTGAACACGCTCACGCCGCCGGGCCCGATGAGGAGCCCGATGACCACGAGCACGATCCCGTACAACACGGCGCCTCGGACCGCGGCGACGATGCCCGCCACGACCAGGATCACCGCGAGAAGCCAGAGCAAGAACGCCATGTCGCTTCGCCTCTCGTCGCTCACCCAGCGCTGCTGGGGAGGTCGGT
The DNA here is from genome assembly GCA_036277635.1 of Acidimicrobiia bacterium. GTDB lineage: Bacteria > Actinomycetota > Acidimicrobiia > IMCC26256 > PALSA-610 > DASUMP01. The sequence continues at coordinate 20,119 of DASUMP010000067.1, forward strand.
GTCGGATGCACCCGTGCGGTACCCAGCGTGGAACGGAGCGAAACCGGCGCTAGCATCTCGGGGTCCACCCGTCGTCGGACGCCGGCGCGTCGCGATCGAGTCGTGATCGCGCCGGCGGTTCGTACCCGCCCGGGAGTCCGAGTGCAGATCGACGTCCAAGAGAGCAGCGGCAACGTGGTCGTCGCGGTGGTCGGTGAGATCGACGCGCACACCTGTGGCGATCTCGCGGCTGCGCTCGAGCGGGTGATCGAGAGCGGGGCGCAGGCGGTCACCCTCGACGTCGCCGGGGTCGAGTTCATCGACTCGTCCGGGTTGCGGGTCCTGATCCAGGCCAACGAGCGCCTCGAGCCGGGTCGACTCGGTCTGCGGGCACCGAACGAGACGTTCCGGCGCCTCCTCGAGATCACCGGTCTGCACGACGTCTTCCCGACGGAGTGACCCCGGGCGACCCGCGGCACTCAGCGGGCGGGGTTCTCGTCGTCTCGGCTGAAGCTCACGAGCGGCATGTACAGCCAGGTCCACGTCATCAACGCGCCGACCAGTGTGACGCCGATCGTGGCGACGGTGTCGTCGAAGACGAGTGACGTCACGAGGAACGACGACGCGATCAGCGCGACTCCGAACGCGCCGGTTCCGGCGATGCTGAGGTGGACCGCGGTCATGAGGTGGCGGTACGAACGCCGAGCGACGCCGTCGATCGGCGCTCGCATGCGCTGGTGCACGCTCGGTGCGATCAGGAGCACCGACGCGATCGCCGCGGTCACGAACGACAGGTAGTACACGTTTTCCTGCGTCTCGGTGAGGTCGGCGAAGCGCGACTGGAAGGGGAGCGCGAGCAAGAACGCGAACAGCACCTGGACCCCGGGGAGGGTGGTGCGCAGACCCTCGAGGAGCGAGCGGAACCGCTCTTCGACTTCTTCGTCGGATGCGGGGGGATGCGTCGAGCCGGTGGCCATGGGCCGCACCTACCCACCGCGCCGGCGTCGCAACCGCGCGCCGTCAGATCTCCGGGGTCGGCACGGTGAAGGCGGGGTGCTCGACGCCACCGTCGACTTCCAGCACCTTGCCGGTGACCCACGACGCGGCGGGGGACGCCAAGTAGACGACCGCCGCCGCGATGTCGTCGACCGTGCCCACGCGTCGCATCGGCGTGTTCTCCTCCAGCTGGCGTCGTACCGACTCGTCGGTGAGGACCATCTCCAACGCCGACGTTTCCACCCCGCCGACCTCGATCGCGTTGATCCGCACCTTCGGTGCGAGCTCGGGTGCCATGAGTCGGGTCATGAACGACAGCGCGGCCTTCGCGGTCCCGTACGCGGTGAACGCGGGCTGCACCATGCTCGCGGCGCGCGAAGAGATGTTGACGATCGCGCCACCCCCGGCGGTCTCGATCATCCGAGGCACCGCGAGTCGGGTGAGCAGGAACGCGCTCGTCACGTTGAAGCGCAGCGCCGCCTCGAAGTTCTTCTCGCTCGTCTGGAGCAGCGGGACGGGCAACCAGCCACCCGCGTTGTTCACCAGGATGTCGAGTCGCCCGAAGCGCGCGACGGTGGTGTCAATGAGACGTTCGAGATCGTCGTGTGCGGTGACGTCGCAGACGACGGCGAGCGCGTCGCGGCCGCGTGCGCGCACGTGCGCGGCGGTCTCGTCGATCTGCTGCTGGGTGCGCGCCGCACACACCACGTGCGCACCCGCGTCGGCGAGGGCTCGCGCACACCCAGCGCCGATGCCGCGACCGGCGCCGGTCACGATCGCGACCTGATCCGTGACGGCGAAGCGGTCGAGGATCGACATCGGAGCCTCCGGACGGGCGGGCGAGGGCCGTCGGACGGTAGCCGGGAGCCCCGCGCGACCCGGTGGTGGACAGCCGGGCTGGGCACCACTAAATTGAAACACGTTCTAAAACGGTGGACGGCCGACGGCGGCCGGGACGCGTGAGCGAGGGCGGGCGATGGGTCTCGAGTTCGGTCTGTTCTTGGGGGGCTACGTCCCCCGCTTGTTGAGCGGGAATCCCGTCTTCACCGAGCACGATCGCATCATGAGCGAGCTGCGCCTCTGCGAGGTCGCCGATCAACACGCGTGGAAGTACGCGTGGTTCACCGAGCACCACTTCCTCACCGAGTACTCGCACATCTCCGCGAACGAAGTGCTGATGCCGTACATCGCAGGTCGCACCGAACGCATCCACGTCGGCAGCGGCATCATCAACATCACGCCCCCCGTCAACCACCCGGCGCGTGTCGCCGAGCGCGTCGCGATGATCGACCACATCTCCGGGGGCCGCTTCGAGTTCGGGACCGGGCGCGGATCCTCGACCACCGAGCAGGCCGGGTTCGGGATCACGGATCCCGAGCTCACGAAGGAGATGTTCGACGAGGTCGTCGGTGAGTTCAAGAAGATGTGGCGCGACGGCGAGTACTCGTTCGACGGGCGCTTCTTCTCGATGCCGTCCCGCAACGTCCTGCCCAAGCCGCACGTGAAGCCCCATCCTCCGATGTGGGTCGCGGCCGGGAACCCGGGCACGTTCGAGAAGGCCGCCCGGATGGGCCTCGGCGTCTTGTGCTTCACCGGTGGCTCGCCCGAGAAGATGGCGCCCCTCGTGGAGCTCTACAAGAAGACGATCGCCGACGCGGAGCCGGTCGGCGAGTACGTGAACAACAACGTCGCGGTCACGACGAGCTTCATGTGCTTGGAGGACAGCGGCGAAGCGCGCGAGTGGATGTCGCGGTCGGGGAACGGCCGCCAGCAGTCGCTCGTGTTCAAGTACCTCGACACCTTCCCGAGGCCCCCGTGGGTGCCCGAGTGGCCGACGGAGATCGCGGATCCGACCCTCGAGCAGATCGCGGCCGGCGCCGAGACCGGCGCCGCGATCGTCGGGACGCCCGACGAGTGCGCGGCGGGTGTCCAGAAGTGGGTCGACATCGGCGTCGACCAGCTCATCATGGGTCCGTCGGGCAGCGAGTACCCGCACGACCTGCTCGAACGGGCGGTGAAGCTCTTCGGCGACGAGGTGATCCCACGCTTCGACACCGACCCCGAGCCCTCGACCGCCCGGTACCGCCGCGAGGCCGCGGCGCGGCTCGGCGTGGGCTAGTCGGGCGCGCGGGCGCGCTCGGCTGGCACGATGCGCTCGTGAGCGCGATCGACGACGCCGGACGCGACGACACGATCGACCCGTCCGACGAGCTCGCGCTCCGAGCGTCGCTCCGGGCGGAGTGGCGGGCCGAGCAGGAAGCGCTCATCGACGACGCAGCCGAGGAGTGGCGGCACCAGCGCACGCTCGCGGAGGTCGCTCGGGAGTGCATGCACCGCGGCGACCGTGTCCGCGTCGTCGTGCGCGGTCACCAGCTGCACGGGGAGGTGCTCGAGGTCGGACACGACCTCCTCTCGCTGCGAACGGCGACCGGGCGCGTCGATGTGCACCTCGACGCGAGCGTGCCGGTGCTCGTGCAACCCGAGCGCGCGAAGAGCGGTGGCGCCCGCGACGTCGCGGGCGCGGGATCGTTCCGCAGTGCGTTGCTCGCACGGGAGACGAACGGCCCCGTCGTGCTCGGGACCACGATCGCCGACGACGCTCTCGAAGGGCGCCTCGTCGTCGGTCACGACCACGTGTGTGTGATCGACGACGAGCGCGAGACGTTCGTGCCGATCAGCGCGATCACGTTCGTGGGATCGCGCTCCGTTGCGCGGTGATGGCTGTCGTCAGCGCCCGGTGGATCGGATCAGGTCCTCGGAGACGTCCCAGAGTCGCCGCGCCGCCGCGTCGTCGCGCGCCGCGGTCGAGGGCCGCACCGGCCGACACTTCACGAAGTACTCACCGGTCGTCGCCGCGAGCTCGGGTGCGCTGGCGAGGTGGATCGAGGTGCGTGCTCCCGCCGCCGCGCTGATCGCGAACGGGCGTCCGATCACGACGCCGACATTGCCCATGAGATCGGTGTCGCCGTCTCGCGCGAAGCGACTCGCCACGTTGCCGGGGTGCAGCGAGTTCGCGGTGACGCCGGTTCCCGCCAAGCGTCGCGCGAGCTCGCGGGCCATGAGGATGTTCGCGAGCTTGGAGCGTCCGTAGGCGACGAAGCCGCGGTAGCGCCGCTCGTTCTGCAGGTCGTCGAAGTCGAGTCCGTCACGGGCGAACTTGTGCGCGACCGACGAGACGTTGACGATCCGAGCCGGAGCGCTCGCGCGGAGCCGATCGAGCAGGCGGGACGTGAGCAGGAAGTGCCCGAGGTGGTTGACGCCGAACGTCGTCTCGAAGCCTTCGGCGGTGGTGGTGCGTCGCTTCAGGATGAGCCCGGCGTTGTTGACGAGCACGTGCACGGCGGCGTGATCGGCGAGCACGCGATCCGCGAAGCGGTCGATCGAGGCGAAGCTCGCCAGGTCGAGGTCGGCCAGCTCGAAGCTCGCGCCACCGGCGCGTTCGCGGGCGTTCGCCAGCGCCTGCGCGCCGCGGTGGGGATCGCGCGCGCAGAGGACGACATGGGCACCCATCTGCCCGAGCTCGACGGCTGTCTCGAAACCGATGCCGCTGTTCGCGCCGGTGACGATGACGACGCGACCGATCATCGGCGCGTCGACGCGGGTCAGGGTCGGCTCGTTCGCTGTTCGGCCGACGGCGACCGGTCGTTGCCGGGTTGGCTCCGCACCCACTCGATCAGCTCGTCGCGATGGAACCGGATCTCGCGACCCCCCGGGAACCGGTGGGCCGGGATGCGGTGCTCGCGCACCATGCGCCGTAGGTACTCGACGTGCACGTGCAGCAGCTCGGCGGCCATGGCCGTCGTGAGGATCGGGGGGTAGTGGCTCGCGTCCCCGGCGGCCGCAGGTGGGCGCACCTCGTGATCGTCGGCTGCAGGGGTCACACGGACAACGGTACCCGCACCGCACGTCGGGGACGCGGATAGGGCACCGCTGGACACCGAGAAGCAGTGTCACAGGAGATAACACAGGTTACGACTTGCAATCACAGGATGGCACATGCTGTGATGATCTGAGCACGAGGTGTGGTGGCCCGGCGGTGGGTCGGCGGCCGGTGAGGAGCTTCGGATGTCGAGCACGGTGGTCCCCAGGACGGAGATCGACAGCGCGCCGATCGAGGCCACGGGGAGCGCGGATGCCGAGCGCCCGCACCGGCGTCGTCGGCGCCGGGCGCGCCCGACGGTGTCGGCACCGCACGTCGTGATGGTGATCGCCGGTGCCGTCGCCGGGCTCGCGACGTTGGCGGCGCTGCGCGACGACGTCCCCGCGGCTCACTTCGTCGTCGCGGCTCACGATCTGGCGCCGGGGACCCCGCTCGCGAGCGCCGAGGTCGAGCTGGTCGTCGGCCACGCCGACGAGCGCCTGCTCGACGACGTCGTGCGCGCCGACGAGCTCGCCGACCTCCAGCAGTTGGTGCTGGCACGCGTCGTGGCCGAGGGGGTTCCTCTCCGGCGTGGAGATCTCACGCAGATCCGAGACGAGTCGGTGCCTCGTACGTTCGGCTTCTCGCTGCCACGAGCGCGCGCGGTCGGCGGCGCCCTCGTCGTGGGAGATCGCGTCGACGTCCTGGCCGTCGACGCGGGTGGTCAGCACGCGTCCTACATCGCCACCGCCGTCGAGGTGGTCGCGTACAACGACGGTGGGAGCGGACCGCTCGGCACGTCCGACGACGTCGTCGTGACCGTCGCCGTCGACGAATCGACGGCGCTCTCGCTGGCGTCGGCGCTCGAACGCGGATCGGTCAGTCTCGTGCGTTCGACCGGCGCGCGTCGCGAGGCGATCGAGCGGCCCGTCGACGTTCGTCGGCGCGTCGCCTCTCCCGGAGCGCGATCGTGACGGCCTCCGGCGAGCCGGAGGTCGCGCTCGCGTTCACCGCGGAGCGATGGGTCGAGGGGTTCCATCGGTACTGCGCAGATCACGGCGGCGCGAGGATCCGACTGGTCGTCGTCGATCCGGCAGTGGCGCTCGACGAGCACTTCGACGTCATGGTCGCGGGGCACCGCTGGCCGCCGCTCGACGCGTCGTTCGTCGATGCGCTCCATGAGCGGGGCGTGATCGTCGTCGGGGTCCACGACCGCGCCGAACCAGCGTCGGAGCAGTTCCTCGTGTCCGTCGGTATCGACGGCGCCGTCGCGTCCGATCTCGGACCGGAGGCGATCGTGGCCGAGGTCGCGCGCGCGGTCGTCGTGGGCGCGGCGTCGGGCCCGGGCTCGCGAGTCGGGCAGGCGTCCGAACGGCAGAACGTGCCGACGCGCTCGCGGGGTGGGCGAGGACGTGTCGTCGCGGTCGGGGGACCGAGTGGGTCGGGCCGCACCGAGGTCGCGATTGCCGTGGCGGACGGGCTCGCGAACCTGCGGCACACGTGCGTGCTCATCGACGCCGACGACGTGACGCCCGGGGTGGCGGCCCGTCTCGGCCTCCCGCTCGAGCCGAACCTCGCCACCGCGGTCGATCGCCTCACGACGAGCGGCCGGGACCCCGATGTCGTGTTCGCGGGGACGTCACGGCTCGCCGGTGGGCTCGCGGTGTTGCCCGGCCTCGTCGCGAACGCGCCCTGGCTGCGACCGCGTCCGGGACAGGTCGTCGAGGTCGTCGACCTGGCGTCGCTGCGCCACGACTGGGTCGTCGTCGACGTGTCGGGACCAGTCGAGCCCGCTCCCGACGATCGCGGCGGTCGATTCGACGTCGCCCGTGCGATCCTCGGGCGCGCCGATGCGGTGGTGGTCGTCGGAACGCCCGATCCGGCCGGCTGCGTGCGTCTCGTGCGCTGGATCGCCGATGCATCGACGGCGGCGCGCGACGTGCCGCTCCGAATCGCGGTGAACCGGGTCGCTCGCGACCGCGCCCGTGCCCAACAGGTCGTCGCCGAGCTGGGTCGTCGCGGCATCACCACGGCGTGCTCGACGGTCCGCGACGATCCGCGTGTCCATTCGGCCGCCTGGATGGGCACACCCGTGCGGCGAGGTCGGTTCCGGCGCGACATCGACGCGCTCGTCGACGATCTCGTGTTCGATCTCGGCGCCGAGCCGCAGACCCTCGTGGGATGAACGTCGACACCCGTATCGACGCGTACGAGTCGCTGCGTCGAGCCGCGATGCAGCGACTCGAGCGGCGTCGCCTCCGCCCCGACGTCGATCCCGGCGCGGTTCGAGCCGAGATCGTGGCCCTCGTCGACGAGTACGGGCGCGACGCGGAGCTCGGACGAACGCCGCCACTCGGCGACCCGGACGACATGGTCGAGCGTGTCGCTCGGGCGATCGTCGAGCTCGGACCGCTGACCGACCTCCTGACCCGGGTCGACGTCGAGGAGATCTTCATCGAGGGCGCGAAGGTCGCCTACCTCGACGACCGCGGCCGCCTGCTCGGTTCGCCGGTGCCGACGACCGAGGAGGAGAACCGCCGTCTCGTCGACCGGCTGCTCGCCGCCACCGATCGGCACCTGAGCGCGCGCTACCCGATCGTCCAGGCTCGCGTCCTCGACGGCACCGCGCGGTTGACCGCAGCGATCCCACCGATCGCCGACCACCTCTCGGCGACGGTGCGGCGGTACACGGTGCGCGACGTGTCGCTCGAGGATCTCGTCGAACGCGGATCGATCACGCGTCCGGCCGCGAACCTGTTGCGCGTGGCGGCCCGCGTCCGCAGCCGCATCGTCGTGTCGGGCGAGCCGGGCGCAGGCAAGACCACGATGCTGGCGGCGTTCCTCGCCGCGGTCCCGCCGACGCACTGCGTGCGGTGTTGCGAGGAGATCCGCGAGCTGTCCGTACCGGTCGCGCACGGCGGCTACTACGAGGTGCGACCACCGGCCCTCGACGACAGCGGCGAGGTCACGCTGCGCGATCTCGTCAAGTTCGTGCTCGCGATGCGTCCCGACCGGATCGTCGTCGGTGAGGTCCGTGGCGCCGAGGCCTTCGAGCTGACGCGGGCGATCAACGCCGGCTGCGGCTTCGCGTGCACGGTGCACGCGAACAGCGCACGCGGCGCACTCCAAGCGCTCGTCAACGCCGCGCTGATGGCGGGGGAGAACGTCACCGAACACGTCGTGCGGCGCGTCTTCTCCGACGCCCTCGACCTCGTCGTGCACCTCGACCGCGACGATTCCGGCGCCGACGCTCCCGGGATCCGACGCGCCGTGGTCGAGATCGCCGCGGTCGCCCCAGAGGTGGATCGACAGCTCACGTGCGAGCCCGTGTTCGCACGCGCCCGTGTCGGAGGGCCACTCGAATGGACGGGCGCGACGCCCGAGTGGCTCGAGGATCGCCTCGCAGGTGCGCTGGGTCGGAGCTCGCTGCGCGCGGTGCTCGACGGGCGGGTGACGCCGTGAGCGCAGTGATTGCTGCGATCGCGACCGCGATCGCCGTCGGCGCCGCGGTGGCCGGCGCTCACGGGATCGACACCGCGATCGGTATGCGTCGTCGCGTGCGTCCTCGCCGGCGGATCGACCGTGCGACCTGGTTGCGTCAGGCCGGAGTCGCGATCGCGCCGGCGCAGTTCGCGGCCGGGTCCGCGTTGCTCGCGCTCGGAGCGGGCGGACTCGTCGCGATGGTGACCGGATCCGTGTACGTCGCGGCGGCGCCGGCGCTCGCTGCCAGCGTGGTACCGCACCTCGTGCTCGGACGTCGACGCGCGGAACGGATGCGCGACGTGCAGCGGGCGTGGCCCGATGGGCTGCGGGACCTGCTCGCGTCGATCGCCGCCGGGCGCTCGCTGTCGCAGGCGATCCATGCGCTCGCCGAGACCGGACCCGTCCCGTTGCAGCGTGCGTTCGCTCGCTTCGCCGAACGTAGCCGCATGTTCGGCACCGCGGCCGCCCTCGAGGTGATTCGCGAGGAGCTCGCCGACCCCGCGAGCGACCGCGTGATCGAGGTGCTCGTCCTCGCCCACGAACGAGGTGGCAACGTGGTCCGAACGATCCTCGAAGATCTCGTCGACGCGGCGACCCGGGATCTCAAGCTCGCCGACCAGATCGAGACCGAGGGACTCGAGATGCAGATCAACGCCCGGGCGGTGGTCGTGCTCCCGTGGATCGTGCTCGTCGTGCTCACGGCACGCCCCGGACCGTTTCGCGACTTCTATCGCGGCTCGGCCGGCCTCCTGACGCTGGCACTCGGGGCGCTCATGAGTGCGATCGGGGTGATCGTGCTCACACGTCTCGGGCGAGTGCCGCGTGAGCCGCGTGTCTTCGGGGGCGGCGGCGGGGGCGCGCGGTGAGCGTGTCGTGGATCGCGGCGGCTACGAGCGTCGCGGTCGCGGCTGCGGCGATGGCGACATCACGGGTCGTGTATCCGACTCGCGCCACGTTGCGGTCGCGAGTCGGCCCGTATCTCGTCGCCCCGCGGACCGCACCGGGCGATCACGTCGATCTGGAATCGGCGAGCGTCGCGGGCGCATCGTCGCGCCGGCGATCGGGTCGGGAGATCGCGCGCTCCTTGCTCCTTCGTGGGGCGCGTGTGATCGATGCGCGCGGTGACGAGGACCTCGCGTCGCTCCTCGCGCGCGCGGGCCTGTACGACGTGTCGACGGAAGCGTTCCGGGTGCGGCGCATGACGGACGCACTCGTGGTCGGAGGAGTCGCCACCGCGTTCGCGACGGCGACGACGCGATCGCCGCTCCTCGTGGTCGTGAGTGGGATCGCAGGGTTCGCGTACGGATCGACGCGCACCCGACGGCGCGTGGAGCGCGCCACCGTCGCGCGCGCCGAGCGCCTGCGTCAGGAGCTCGTGACGATCAACCAACTGCTCGCGATCCACGTTCGCACTGGTGCCGGTCCGATGCACGCCGTGCGGCGAGTGGTGGATCGGGGATCCGGCGTCGTGGTCGAAGAGCTCGCCGCGGTCTTGCGCTGGACGCGAGCCGGCACGCGCGACGCGGACGCGTTCCGTCGCGCGGCCGAGATCACCGCCGACCCGAGCGCAGCGCGGACCTACCTGCTGATCGCCACGGCCGTCGAGCGCGGGGCCGACCTCGGCGCGGCACTGCTCGCACTGAGTCACGACATCCGCGACGCTCGCCGAGAGGCGCTGCACCAACAGGCGATACGCCGACGCGCCGCGATGCTGCTCCCGACGATCGGGATCCTCGCTCCGATCATGTTGCTGTTCATCGCCGCGCCGCTGCCCTCGATGGTGTTGGGAGCGCGGTGACTGGGTTCGAACGGTTCACGAGTGCAACGAGGAGGATCCATGGACGGAACACCTGACGACTTGATCCCAACGAGTGAGGGCCGCGCCGCGCGGGTCGACGTCTCCGATCGCGAAGCGGGGTTGACCACGGCCGAGCTGCTCGGCAACGCCGCGCTCGGCGTGCTGGCCCTCGTCGCGATTTGGACCGCGCTGCGCGGCGTCGGACTCGACGTCGTCGACTGGGTGCGCGCCCAGCTCGTGCAATGACGGCGCGGCCCGAGGATCGACCGGGGGCCGCAACAGCGCGAGAGGGCGGCTTCGCGACGGTTGGCTACATCACCGCAGCGTCGTTGGCGTTGATCGTGTTCACGTTCGGCGCGCAGCTGTTGCTCGGCACGTATGCCCGCTCTGTCGTTCGCGCAGCTGCCGCGGAGGGAGTACGCAGCGCGGTGCGTGTCGACGTCGACGACGCCGCGGAGATCTGCCGGGCGAGGGCAAGTGCCGTTGTCGCCGATGCGCTGCGCGGCACGATGGGCGAGACGGTGTCGGTGACGTGCCACGAGCGCGACGGAGAAGTCGTGGCCGTCGTCACCGCCCGTGTCGCCGGATGGGGACTCGTCCCGTCGTCGACCGCGACGGGTCGCGCCCGAGCGACGCGCGAGGGATGACGCCGATGTTGCGCGGCGAGCGAGGAGTCGCGGCGATCGAGCTCGCGTTCGGGATCGCGGTGCTGCTGCTGCCGGTCATTGTGCTCGTCGGGACGCTGCCCGTCTGGGTCGACCACCGCGAGGCTGCGGTTGCGGCCGCGAGAGAGGCCGCGGTCGTCGCGGCGCGCGACTTCCCCGATCAGGACCCGACGGCGGCCGATCGATCGGCACGTCGAGTCCTCGCGGACCACGGGGTGCCCGCGACGTCGGCGTCGATCGACGTCCGACCTGCAGCCGAACGCGGCGACACCGTGGACGCGACGGTCCGCGTCGAGGTCCCGGCGCTCCATGTACCGCTCATCGGATCGTTCGGAGCGTGGACGGTGACCGTCGTCGCGTCGCGCCGAGTCGAGGATCATCGGAGCCGGTGACGGTGCACGGGGTGCCTCGGACGCGCGCCGAACGCGGCTCGGTGACCGTGTGGGTGCTCTCGTTGACCGTCGCCGTCGCGGCGCTCGGGGGTCTCGCGATCGATGTCGGTCGCGCGTTCGTCGTGCGCCGCGAGCTGGCGACGGTCGCCGACGCCGCAGCGGTCGCAGGCGCGAGCGGCGTCGACGTCGCGTCGCTCCGAGTCGGTGGGGCCGCGCTCGACCCGCAGCGCGTCGACGCGTTGGTCGCCGTCGCGGTGGCGTCGCACAGCGCCGCGAGCGCGATCGACGAGGTGCGCGTCGTGGTGACCGACGCGCAGCGAGTGGAGGTCACCGTGCGCGGCTCGGTGCGCGTGGGTCTGCTCGGACTCTTGCTCGACGCCTCGGTGCTCGCTGTCGAGGTTCACGCGTCGGCGGAGCCCCGTCGACTGCCCTGAGCGAGTCGGCGGCGGCCCACCTGACGTGGGCGTCAGGGTACGCTGCGGACCCTCGTCGACCTTCGGGAGCAGTCATGGATGTCGTGATCGTCGCGGCCGCGCGCACACCGATCGGGACCGCGCGCAAGGGCACGTTGCTCGACGTGAGCGCCTTCGAGCTCGCCCGTCACGCGGTGGGCGCCGCCCTCGGACGATCGGGGATCGAGGCCTCGGAGGTCGACGACCTGCAGATGGGTGAGTCGTTGCAGGGAGGCGGCGACATCGCGCGCTACGCCGCGGTCGAGCTCGGGATCACCAACGTCCCCGGCGTGGCGCTGAACCGCCACTGCGCATCGGGCATGGCGTCGGTGCAGAACGCGGCGGGCAGCATCGCAGCCGGGATGGACAGCGTCGTGATCGCTGGTGGTGCCGAGTCGATCAGCAGCTCGCCGATGTCGAAGAAGCGGGTGCTCGGCACCGACGAATGGGAGGACTGGATGTCGCCCTCCCACCCCGAGCAGCCCGACGCTCCGGCGTTCGACATGTCGATCACGGTGGGGTGGAACACTGCGAAGAAGATCGGCGTGAGCCGCTCCGAGATGGACGAGTGGGCGTACCGATCGCACCGGCGGGCGGTCGCCGCGATCGACGAGGGTCGGCTCGAGGAGGAGATCGTCCCGATCGAGGTGAAGCGGCGCGACGGTTCGGTCACCACGTTCGCGGTCGATGAACACCCCCGGCGCGACACGAGCCTGGAGAAGCTCGCGTCGTTGCGACCGCTGCACCCCGAGATCGATGACTTCGGTGTGACGGCTGGGAACTCGTCGGGGCTGAACGACGCGGGTGCGGCGCTGGTGCTCGTGAGCGGCGACTACGCGCGTGCCCACGGCCTCCAACCGCTCGCCCGGATCCGATCGTGGGCGTCCGTCGGCCTCCCGCCCGAAGACACGGGCCTCGGCCCGATCTCTGCCATCCCGAAAGCCCTGGCGCGCGCCGGGATGACGGTTGCCGACGTCGATCTCGCCGAGATCAACGAAGCGTTCGCGTCAGTGCCGGTCGCCGCGTGCCGCGAGCTCGGACTCGACCCGGAGATCACGAATCCGAACGGGTCGGGATGCTCTCTCGGACATCCGGTCGCCGCGACCGGGACCCGCATGATCATCACCACGCTCTACGAGCTCCGGCGCCGGGGTGGCGGCGTCGGCCTTGCGAGCATGTGCGCGGGCGGGGGCATGGGATCGGCCACCGTGTTCGAGGTGTTCGCGGGCTGACGGAGGCTCAGCTGCGGCTCGGCGCGAGGTCGCGAACCTCGCGCAGGCCGACCGACAGCGTCGCGAGGTCGTACACCGCGTGTCCTTCGATGTCGCGCAGCGTGGCGAGCGCGCGCTCGATGCCGGAAGCGTGGACCTTCGCCCAGTCCTCGAACGCGCGGGCCGGGTCGTGTCCGGACGGCGCCGATGCGAGGGCTGCGGCGACGAGCTCCTGGTGGACCGCGTACGTGTCCTCGCGCAGCGCGAGTCGCGCGAGTGCCGCCCAACGGTCGTCGCGCGGGAGCTCGACGATCCGGTCGCGCAGCCAGTCGAGTCGGAGGCGATCTCCGACAAGTGTGTGGAGCGCCGCGATGTCCTCGACGTCGTCGCGCCGCTGGTCGGCGAGGTCGACGATGTGCAGCGCGGTGTACGACGACTCGAGCAGCGCGATGCGCGTCGCCAGCGCGCGCGGGACGCCGCGCGCGGCAAGATCGGCGGCCGCGGTGTCGAGCCACTCTCGCTCGGTGCCTCGGAGCAGCTCGGGGAGCACGGCGACCACGCGCGCGACCCGGTTCCGGAACCGCTCCACCGTCGAGGCGATCGGAAGCGGCTGCGCGCGATGGTGGAGGAACCATCGTGTGGCCCGCTCCATCAACTTCCGACTCTCCAAGTACATCTCGGTCTGGGTCGCCACTGCGACGATCCCGTCGAGTCCTTCGATCTCGCGCCACAGCTCGTCCTGGTCGAAGACGGCCCGCGCGACGTGGTGGGCGCGGACGATCGCGTCGGGCGACGCGCCGGTCTCTTCGGCGAGGCGGAACACCACGCTGATACCAGCTCGATTGACGATGCCGTTCGCGAGCCCGTTCACGACGATGTCGCGCCGTAGCGGATGCGTGTCGATCCCGTTCCGGCACCTCGCGCGCACCGCGTGCGGGAAGTAGCGCGCGAGTTCGTCGTCGAGGTCGGCGTCGTCGGGGAGATCGGTGCCGAGGAGCTGGAGGATGAGATCGATCTTCGCGTGCGCCATGAGCACGGCGAGCTCTGGGACGCTGAGGCCCGCGCCGGCGCTGCGGCGTTCGGCGAGGCCCTTGTCGTCGGGCAACAGCTCGAGGGTCCGATCGAGCTGTCGGCGACGCTCGAGATCCCGGATGAGTCGGGCATGGACGTCGATCATGTCGGCGGATTGTGTGCGGGCCGTCGTGAGCGCGCGGTTCTGTCGGTAGTTGTCGCGCAGGACGAGCGCGACGACCTCGTCGGTGATCTCGACGAGGAGATCGTTGCGAGCCTCGGGCGCGAGGGCGCCGTCGCGAACGGTTCGGTCGAGGGCGATCTTGATGTTCACCTCGTGATCGGACAGGTCGACGCCCGCAGAGTTGTCGATCGCGTCGGTGTTGATACGTCCACCGCCGCGCGCGAACTCGACGCGCGCGAGTTGACTCAGGCCGAGGTTCCCGCCCTCGGCGACGACGCGGCAACGCAGCTCCGATGCGTCGACGCGCAGCACATCGTTCCCCTTGTCGCCGACGTCGATGTGACGCTCGGTCGACGCCTTGACGAACGTGCCGATCCCGCCGTTCCAGAGGAGGTCCACGGGCGCTCGGAGGATGGCGCGGATCAGATCGGCGGGCGTCATCTCCGCGATCGGTTCGGCGATCGCCAGCCGGGCGCGGACCTCGGGCGTCAGTGCGATGGCCTTGACCCGTCGATCGAAGACCCCTCCGCCCTTCGAGATTGCCGAACGGTCGTAGTCGTCCCAGCTCGACGTCGAGAGCGCGAACAGACGAGACCGTTCGGCGAACGAACGCGCGGGGTCGGGATCCGGATCGAGGAACACGTGGCGGTGGTCGAACGCGGCAACGAGCCGGAGGTGCGGCGAGAGCAGCATCCCGTTGCCGAACACGTCACCGGACATGTCGCCGATGCCCACCACGCTCAGCTCGGCGCGATCCGCGTCGACGCCGAGCGCGCGGAAATGGTGACGCACCGACTCCCACGCGCCACGCGCGGTGATCCCCAGCTCCTTGTGGTCGTACCCGTCGGAACCCCCCGACGCGAACCCGTCTCCCAACCAGAAGCCGCGAGCTCGAGCGACGTCGTTCGCGACGTCGGAGAAGGAAGCGGTCCCCTTGTCGGCCGCGACGACGAGGTACGGGTCGTCGTCGTCGTGACGGACGACGCCGGAAGGGCCGACGACTGCGCCGTCGACGATGTTGTCGGTGAGGTCCAACAGCGCCGCGATGAACGATCGGTAGGCCGCGGTCACGTCGTCGCGGGTCGGCTGCGGCCGGCGCACCACGAACCCGCCCTTGGCGCCGACGGGGACGATGACGGTGTTCTTCACCATCTGCGCCTTCATGAGCCCGAGCACTTCCGTGCGGAAGTCCTCGGTGCGGTCGGACCAGCGGATGCCGCCGCGCGCGACGCGCCCGCCGCGCACGTGCACGCCCTCCATGCGTGGCGACGACACGAAGATCTCGAACATCGGGCGGGGCGTGGGCATACCCGGCACCCGCTCGGGAAGGATCTTGCACGCGAAGGCGCGTTCGGGTTCGGCGTCGACCGGCAGGAACCAGTTGGTGCGCACGGTCGCGCCGATCACGTCGAGCAGTGCTCGCAAGATCCGGTCGTGATCGAGGTTCGCCACCTCGTCGATCTCCGTGGCGATCGTGTCCTCGAGCGCGGTCGTGTCCCGCGACTCGGGGTGGGGACCGCGCGGATCGAACCGGGCGACGAACAGCTCGATGAGTTGACGGACGATGCCGGCATGAGCCGCCAGCGCCTCTTCGACGTAGGGCTGTCCGTACAGCGCACGGACCTGCCGGAGGTAGCGGCTGTACGAGCGGATGACGGCGACCTCGCGCCACGACAGACCCGCGAGGAGGACGAGCCGGTTGAACCCGTCGTCGTCGGCGGCCCCCGCGCTGACCGCGAGGAACGTCTCCTCGAACGCGCGTCGGAGGGGTTCGGTGCGCGCGTTCGCATCGGGGATCCGCAGACCGAGGCGCTTGAGCCAGACCTCGCCGAGGCCGGGTGCTCGCACGGTGAACGGGTACTCGTCGACGACCGTGACGCCCAGGTTGACGAGGACCGGGAGGACGTCGGAGAGAGTCGGCGCGGTGCCTCGCCCGCAGATCGTCAAGAGCAGGCCGTCGCCAGCCGACTCGTCGAGGCGTGCCGCGATCGGTGCGCCGGCCACGAGTTGTTCGATGAGGCGGATGTCGGCGACCGCGTCGCGCGCAGGAACCGACTCGCTGTAGGTGACCGAGAACGCGTCGCTCCAGTCGCGCAGCACCCCGAGGCCCGCCTCTTCGCCGTGCGCGAGCACCAGCGCATCGCGCAGCTCGTCGACGAAGCCGCGCGCCGCGACAGCGATCGCGGCTTCGAGTGCCTCGACGTCGACGTCGTGCCGGTCGCGTGGATCGGTGTGCAGTGTGAGCTGGTAGCGAGCGAGCGCGGACTCCGTCACCATCGCGGACCACTCGGAACCGAGTGCCCCGAACGCGTCGGAGAGCAGACGCTCGATGCGACGCCGCAGCGCGGTCGTGTAGCGATCGCGCGGCACGTACACGAGACACGTGACGAACCGGTCGTACGGGTCACGCCGCACGAACAAGCGGACGCGTCGGCGCTCCTGTAGTCGGAGGATGCCCATCGAGATGTCGAAGAGCTCGTCGGTGGACATCTGGAACAGCTCGTCGCGCGGGTACGCGTCGAGGGTGGCGATCAAGCGACGCTCGTCGTGGCTGTCGGGGAGGAACCCGGCGCGGGCGAGCACGTCGGCGACCTTCTGGCGCAACATCGGGATCTCCGCGGGGCGCTCGCTGTACACCGACGCGGTGAAGAGTCCGAGGAACCGGTGTTCGCCGATCACGTCGCCGCCCGGCCCGAAGCGCTTGACGCCGAAGTAGTCGAGATGCGTCCGGCGATGCACCGTCGACCGGGCGTTCGCTTTCGTGATCACGAACAAGGAGCGTTCCTGGGCGAGCGCCCGAGTCGCCGGGGGGAGGCTCGCGAAGCTGCGTGCCCGCGGCGGCGCGTCGCGCAGGATCCCGAGGCCGGTGTCGTCGACGGAGCGCAGGACCAGCTCGCCGCCGTGTTCGACGAGGTCGTAGTCGCGAGCGCCGAGGAACACGAAGTGGTCATCGACCATCCATCGCAGCAGTGCGGCGCCCTCGTCGACGTCGCGTCGTGGAAGCGGGGGAGGATCGGTGGCCCACTGCTGCGCGATCGCGCGCATGTGATCGGCCATCGCCGCCCAGTCGCGGTTCGCAGCACGTACGTCGCCGAGCACCCGCACCAGGTCGGTGCGAAGTGCAGCCAGCGCGGCGGTGTCGGTCTCCCGATCGATCTCGGCGAGCACGAACGACTCGACCGGGGCGTCGGAACCGTCGGCGTCGCCGAGCCCTGCGACACGGCCGTCGGGATCGCGAGGGATCGCCATCTGCGGATGGAGCACCAAGTGCACGCCGAACCCGTGGCGATCGATCTCCATCGTGATCGACTCGACGACGAAGGGCATGTCCTCGCTCGCGACGAGCACGATCGTGTGCACCGATTCGAAGCCGTCGTGGAGCCGGTCGGGAGTGAACACCTCGACCGCGACGCTGCCGGGAGCGCGCGTCCGGGCGAGCTTCCACAGCACGAGCGCGACCGAAGCAAGGTATGCCGGCTCGCGCTGGGTGAGATCGTCGTAGGTGACCTGGCCGAGGCCTCGCCGCACGAGCTCGCCGACGGCCGCCGCGTCGGCCGGGTCGCTCGCAGCTTCGGCGCGCGACGCAACATCATCGATGAGCGCAGCACGTGTGCCATCGGCGCTGGGCACGCGCTGACAGTACCCCGCCGATCGGCACGCGACTCCGGACCCTCCTCGTAGGCTGCGCGACGTGGACATCGCCGAACACCTCGAACTCGCGCTGTCACTGGCCGACACGGCCGACGCGTTGACGATGGAACGGTTCCGATCGATCGACCTGCGCGTCGACACGAAGCCCGATCGCACTCCGGTCACCGAGGCCGACCACGCGGTCGAGCGCGCGGTGCGACTCCGGCTGACCGAGCACGTCCAGGAGTACGCGGTGGTGGGTGAGGAGTTCGGCGTGGAAGGCGACGACGACTCCGAATTCCGATGGATCATTGACCCGATCGACGGCACGAAGGGCTACTTGCGCGGGTTGCCCGTGTGGGCGACGTTGCTCGCGCTCGAGCACCGAGGCCAGCTCGTCGTCGGCGTCGTGTCGGCACCCGCGCTCGGCGCTCGGTGGTGGGCCGCGCGCGGTCAGGGCGCCCACCGGAACGGCGAGCCCATCGGTGTGTCCGCAGTGCACGAGCTCGCCGACGCCCACTTGTCGTTCGCATGGGACACCGATGCGAGCTTCGAGCGCGACGGCCTCGACCAGCGTTTGCTCGCACTGGGCCGTCGGTGCTGGCGCGTGCGGTCCTTCGGCGACTTCTGGCACCACATGCTCGTCGCCGAAGGCGCGATCGACATCTCGGTCGACCCCGCGGCGGCATGGTGGGACCTGGCCGCGATCGCCGTGATCGTCGAGGAGGCCGGCGGACGCGCGACCGACCTCGACGGTGTCGCGCGCGCCGACGGCGGCAACATCGTCTGCACGAACGGGCGCCTCCACGATTCGGTGCTCGACGTGCTGACGGCCTGACCGACACTCGATCCGGCCGAGTCGCCGGGTTCGCGCCTCGCCTAGATTCGGTGTCCATGGCGAAGCCCGAAGTCACCGTGGGGATCGACGTCGGGACCTCGTCGGTGAAGGCGGTCGCGGCCGATGCAGACGGCAACGTCGTTGCGCGCACTCGGATCGGACACGGCTTCGCGGTTCCTTCGCCGATGCGCTTCGAGCACGACGCGCGCGTCGCATGGCTCGACGGGCCGCGCGCCGCGTTCCGAGAGCTGCGCGAGCTGGCACCGCGCGCGGTGTCGGTCGCCGCGATGGTGCCGTCGTTGTGCGCGGTCGACGTCGACGGTGTCCCGTGCACGCCCGGGCTCCTCTACGGCGACGAGCGGGGCGACACCGGTTCGACCGGTAGCCCGGCCGAGAGCGGTGAGCTCGCCGCGTTCCTCGGGTGGATCGCGCACGAGGCACCCGCGGCCCGGGGTTACTGGCCCGCGCAAGCCGTCGCCAACTTCGGGCTGTGCGGCGACGGCGTGATCTCGACGACGACGGCCGCCACGGCGACGCCGTTGTTCGATTGGACCGGCTGGGACGCCGCGCTCGTGGCCCGGGCCGGCGCGCGAGTCGAACAGATGCCGCGCATCGAGGTCTCCGGTCGCGCCGTCGGCGACGTCGTCGACGTCCCGGGCTGCGTCCTCGAGGCGGGCACGATCGACGCGCTCGGCGAGCAGGTGGTCGCGGGCGCTGATCGCGACGGCGATGTCCTCGTGATCTGTGGGACGACGCTGATCGTGTGGATCGTCGTCTCGGAGCCTCGCGAGGTCCCGGGCTGCTTCACGGTTCCTCACACGGTCGCCGGGAAATTCCTCGTCGGCGGGCCGAGCAACGCGGGCGGGCTCTTCCTCGACTGGGTGCGGCGTCTGGTCGAACCCGGAACCGACCCCGACATCGGATCCGACACCGCCCATCCCGACGCGGTGCCGATCTGGCTCCCCTATCCGCGCGGGGAGCGCGTTCCCTTGCACGATCGCGCGCGTCGGGCGGTGCTGTTGGATCTCGACCTCACCCACGACGCGGCGGCCGTGCGACGCGGGGCCTATGAGGCAGCCGGGTTCGTCGTGCGCCGGATGGTCGACGCGGCCGGCGTGACACCCCAGCGCGTGATCGCGACCGGCGGCGGGACGCGCGACGAACGTTGGATCCAGGCGCTCGCCGACACGACCGGCATCTCGGTCGACGTCGCCGCCGTGGTCGAAGGCGGCGCGCTCGGCGCCGCCTTCCTCGCGCGACTCGCCGCCGGTCTCGAAACGAACCTCGCCGACGGTGCCCGATGGGCGCGCCGCGACCGCACCGTCGATCCCCGACACGCGTGGATCGAACCCACTGCTGCGCGGTACGCACGGTTCTCGGAGCTCGGGCGCTAGGTTCGCAGCCCGACAGGAGGGGCATCGTGGCACTCGACATCCGCATCGATCGCGAGCTGTGCATGGGCTCGGGCAACTGCTCGTTCTGGGCACCCGGGGTCTTCGACCTCGACGACGAGGGGGTCGCGGTGCTCATCGACACGACCGCCCAGCCCGACGACAAGATCGTGCTCGCGGCCCAGGGTTGCCCCACCCAGGCCATCGCCGTCTTCCGCGACGGCGACAAGCTCGTCTGAGCGATGGCGATCGGGATCACCGAAGACCACGATGCGCTGCGCGCCGTCGTGCAGCGCTTCGTCGAGCGCGAGGTAGGGACTACTGCTCGCCGTGCTGCGCTCGATGCCGAAGCTGACTCCCTCCCGCCGTTCTGGGACGCGTTGCGGGCGCTGGGCTGGATCGGCCTCCACCTCGACGAGCGCGTCGGCGGCGCGGGGGCGACACTGGTCGAACAAGCGGTCGTGCTCGAAGAGCTGGGGCGTGCGTGCACGCCGGGTCCCTACGCGACGACCGTGCTGGCGGGCGCCGTGCTGGCCGAGCTCGGCGCACCCGACGGCATCCTGTCGGCCATCGCGAGCGGCGCGCAGATCGGTGCGGTCGCGTTGCACGGCGCGCTCGACGCCGAGCCCGACGGCGGCGCGCTGCGCGTGAGCGGCACGCTGCGGCCCGTGATCGGCGCGCATCTCGCCGACGTGCTCGTCGTCCCCGTGACGTGCGACGGCGAGGTCGAGTGGTGCGCGCTCGACGCGCGCGAGGTCGCCATCGACGCGCTCGCGAGTGTCGACCCCACGCGACGAGCGGCGCAGGTGCGCGCCGACGGTGTCGACGTGCCGACGGCTCGTCGACTCGGCCCGCTGACGCGATCCCGCGTGCACGACCTCGCGATCGTGCTCGCCGCGGCCGAGGCTGCTGGCGTCGCCCAGTGGTGTGTCGAGACCGCGGCGAGCTACGCCGCCGACCGGGTGCAGTTCGGTCGGCCGATCGGCCAGTTCCAGGGCGTGAAGCACCGCTGTGCCGACATGTTGTGTCGCGCCGAGCTCGCGCGCGCTGCCGCGTGGGACGCGGCGCGAGCCGAGACGGATCGCGACAATGGCGCCGCACTCGCGAACGCGACCGCTGGCGCGCTCGCGTTCGAAGCCGCGTTCCAGAACGCGAAGGACTGCATCCAGACGCTGGGTGGGGTCGGCTTCACGTGGGAGCACGACGCGCACCTGTACCTGAGACGCGCGATGGCGCTCCATCAGATGATCGCATCACCTCACGCGAGCCGCGTGCGGGCGGCGAACGCGGCGCGTACCGGCGAGCGCCGTCGACTCGCCGTCGACCTGCCCGACGAAGCAGAACGGCGACGCGCCGAGGTCCGGGAGTTCCTCGCCGAGATCGAACCCCTCGACGCTCGCGAGCGACGGATCCGGCTCGCCGACGACGGCTACCTCACGCCGGCGTGGCCCCGTCCCTGGGGTCGAGACGCCGACGCGCTCGAGCTGCTCGTGATCGAGGAAGAGTTCCGCGCCGCCAAGGTCGCGCGACCGTCGATCATGGTCGGAGCGTGGGCGCTCCCGAATCTCATCGTGTACGGGACGCAGCAGCAGCAAGACCGGTGGATCGCGCCGACGCTGCGCGGAGAGATCACGTGGTGTCAGTTGTTCAGCGAGCCCGGCGCCGGTTCGGATCTCGCCGCGCTCGCGACGCGGGCGACGCGCGTCGAAGGCGGCTGGCTCCTCACCGGCCAGAAGGTGTGGACGTCGATGGCGCACCAAGCCGATTGGGGGATCTGCCTCGCCCGGAGCGACCCCGACGCGCCCAAGCACGACGGCATCTCGTGCTTCATGGTCGACATGCGCTCACCCGGGATCGAGGTCCGACCGCTCCGCGAGCTCACCGGTCAGGCGATGTTCAACGAGGTGTTCCTCGACGACGTGTTCGTGCCCGAGGACTGCCTGGTCGGCGACGAGCACGACGGATGGCGATGCGCGCGCACCACGCTCGCCAACGAGCGGGTCTACATGGGTGGGAGCAACACGATCGGCGGCGGCGTGGTCGGTGTGCTGCGCCTCGTCGAGCAGCGTCAGCTCGACGACGATACGCATGTCCTCGACGAGGTGGGAGGTCTCGTCGTCACCGCGCACGCGCTGGCCGTGCTCGGGTTCCGGCTCACGGTGCGATCGTTGCGCGGCACCGACCCGTCGGGCTCCGAGGCGTCGGTGCGCAAGCTGCTCGGCGTCCAGCACGACCAGCGCGTGCAAGAGGTCGGGATGACGCTGCTCGGACCCGACGCCGTTGCCGACGACGGCGATGCCGCGGCGTGGATCGGCGCGTTCCTCTTCAATCGGTGTCTCACGATTGCCGGCGGCACGACCGACATCCAGAAGAACCTGGTCGCCGAACGACTGCTCGGATTGCCCCGCGACCCGTGAACGCGCAGCGCATCGCGCGAGAGTTGACACTCGTGTCGACGACCCGATAGCACCGCGCGTCCATGCGCTTCGATCTCCCGTCGCCCGATCTGCAGGAACAGCCCTACTGGGACGCGGCGCGTGAGGAACGGCTGCTCATCCGGCGGTGCGGAGCGTGCGGCGCGCACCACTTCTACCCGCGGCCGTTCTGCCCCACGTGTTGGAGCACCGACGTCGCCTGGGTCGACGCGACGGGTCATGCCACGCTCTACACGTACTCGATCGTGCGCAGCAACGATCTGCCGCCGTTCCCGGATCGCGTCCCGTACGTCGCGGCGGTCGTCGAGCTGTCCGAAGGTCCGCGCCTGATGACCAACATCGACGACTGCGACCTCGATGCCCTCGAGATCGGCATGCCGTTGGAGGTCACGTTCCGGACGATCTCCGACGACGTGACGATCCCGGTGTTCCGTCCGCGGTCGTGAACGCGATAGCGGTGTCGGTGACGCGCGCTACGTTCGCCCCCGGACGCGGTGACCGTCGATCGGAACGAGGCGCTCGTGGTCGAACATGACTGGAACTTCCCGTTCGAAGGTCCGCTGCACGACGTGTTCCCGGCGCTGCACGATGCGCAGAGCTCGTGGCTCTCGCAGATCGACTCGTTGCACGCACCCGATCGCAAGACCCACGAGCTCATCCGGATGGTCGTGACGGTGATGCTGCGCAACCCCGACGGCGTGCGCCGCCACGCGCAGCTCGCCGCCGAGGTCGGCGCCACGTGGGAAGAGGTGCTCGGCTCGATCATGCTCACGACCCCCGGTGGCGGGCTCCTGCCCGCGGTCGCTGCGATCCCGCATGCACGGGCCGGCTTCGAAGCCGCGGCCGAAGCGGAGTCGGATTGAGGTCAGCGATGGTGGAGTCCGCGGTGGATCTGCGCACTTCCGCTGGGAGCGTGTGATGACGATCGCCGATCCTCCGTTCCGCATCCTGCCGCGCGTCACTGATCGGAACCGGTTCTTCTGGACCGGCGGCGCGGAGGGCGAGCTGCGGTTCTTGCGCTGCCAGGACTGCGGGTACTACTTGCACCCGCCGCTGCCGCGCTGTCCGCAGTGTCGATCGAAGCGGGTCGCGCCCGAAGCGGTCTCCGGACGCGCCCGGCTCGCCACGTTCAGCATCAACCATCAGCCGTGGATGCCCGGGCCCGAGCTTCCGTATGTCGTGGCGATCGTGGAGATCGACGAGCAGCCGACGGTTCGACTCACGACGAACGTCGTGCACTGCGCGCACGACGAGATTCGCATCGGGATGGCGTTGCGCGTCGTGTTCGAGCACCACGAGGACCCCGACGGCGACGTGTGGCTCCCGCTGTTCGAGCCCGACCCGGAGGCATGAACGCGATGGCGTTCGACGCGAACGAGATCATCGAACGGCGCGCGTGCATCAGCGGCGTCGGTCAGTCGGCGATCGGTCGCCGCCTGCACCGTGATCCGGTCGACCTCACCCTCGACGGCTGTCTCGCCGCGATCGACGACGCGGGCCTGTCCGTCGCCGACATCGACGGGGTCTCGACCTACCCGGGTCCGATGGAAGTGCCGCCCGGGTTCTCCGGAGCGGGCGCGTACGACGTCATCGACGCGTTGCGTCTGTCAGTCGGTTGGTACAACAGCGGGCTCGAGACGTCCGGACAGCTCGGCTCAGTGATCAACGCGTGCCTCGCGGTCGCGTCCGGACTCGCGAACCACGTGTTGTGCTTCCGCTCCGTCTACGAGGGCTCGGCCCAAGGCGACAAGGGGCGCTCGGCGGTGATGCCGGGTGGTGGTGGCGGCAATCGCTATCGGGCGAGCGGGTTCCAGGAATGGAACCTGCCGTTCTCGGCGCCGTCGGCCGCGATCTGGATCGCGATGTTCGCCCAGCGACACTTCCACGAGTTCGGGACCACTCGCGAACAGCTCGCGTGGATCGCGCTGAACGGTCGGCGGAACGCGCAGGTGAACCCGAACGCCATCTATCGCGATCCCATGTCGCTCGACGACTATCTCGCGGCGCGCATGATCTCGACGCCGTTCTGCCTGTACGACTGCGACGTGCCGTGCGACGGGACGACGGCGGTCGTCGTGTCGCGACGGGAACACGCCCGTTCGTTGCGCAAGCCGCCGATCAGGATCGAGGCGGTGGGCGCGGCGGTGCGCGGTCGCCCGTCGTGGGACCAGTTCGACGACCTGTCGACCATGGCGAACCGCGACGCGGCGGCGCAGATGTGGACACGCACCGACCTGCGTCCGACGGATGTCGAGTTGCTCGAGGCCTACGACGGGTTCTCGTTCATCACGATGTCGTGGATCGAAGCACTCGGTTTCTGCGGCGTCGGTGAGTCGGGTCCGTTCGTCGACGGCGGTGAACGCATCGCTCGCGACGGCGGCGTCCTCCCGTTGAACACGCACGGCGGGCAGCTCTCGGCGGGTCGATTGCACGGCTATGGGTTCCTGCACGAAGCCTGCGTGCAGCTCTGGGGTGAAGCGGGCGACCGTCAGGTCACCGTCCCGCGCGTTCCTGAGATCGCGATCGCCGCCGCCGGCGGCGGCAACACGTGCGGCTGCCTCCTCCTCGTCCGCGACTGACCTCGCGCCCACCGCGCACGTGCCCCGCTTTGTGCGGCTGACGTGTCGTCGCGTGACGCGTGGGGCGCACAAAGCGGTGAGCGCGTCGTTGCTGGAACGCGGGTCGGTCGTCACGCGGCGTCGGCGCGTACGAGTGCGTCGCGCACGGTCGCGACGACATAACCCGGACGGTGCTCGACGTCGTCCCAGGTGAAGACGAGGAGCGGCCACCCGGCGAGGAGGAGCTGGTTGGCCCGGTTGGCGTCGGCCGCTCGTTGGGAGCGGCTCGCGTGGGCGACCGCGCCGTGCAGCTCGATCCCGACTCGTGCGTGGGGATACGCGAAGTCGAGACGCGCCCCGCGTCCGTCAGGCCGACGCACGACGACTTGCCGACGGGGCGGTGGCAGTGCGGCTCGGCCGATCAGTCGGAGGAACCGGCGCTCGAGCACCGACTCGGGGGTCGCCGTCCCCGCCGTTCGATCGCGGAGCGCAGCGTCGAGCGTCTGGACGCCGTTGCGCCCCGGCCGTCGCCGCGCAGCGAGGATGCGTCGCAGGTCGCTGACCTTGATCCGACGAGCGCGCACCAGCCCGTCGATGACATCTTCGAGTTGCTCCCGGGTCAGGACGCCTGCGAGATCCATGACCGTTCGGACCAGGTTCGTGCAGGGGATGCCGCCGATCACGGTGACGTCGACACGGCGGAGGTCGCTCGACCGGTGGAGGATCGCGTCGACGTCGCGTGCGTGACCACGCGCGACGGTGAGCTCGATCGGCTCGGCGCGGAAGCCGTCGATCCGGTGCAGAGCGGCCGCGGCGCGATGCGAAGCCACGGCACCGGGGCCGGCGTGCCAGCACGCGGCGAGCAGGGTCTGCGAGTAGCTGATCGGCACTGCGGTCACGCGGAAGACCTGGCCCGGTAGCTGGTCGACGACGCCGCGTCGGAGTCGTGTGCGCAGCATCGCGTCGGTGACACCTCGATGACGCAGGTCCGCGCGTCGGATCAGGCCGTAGGTGCGAGCGGCGAGCGAGTGGATCGTCGCATCGGTGTTGTCACGTGCGGTCATCGAGCGTTCCCCCGATCGGTTCTGCAGAGGGGGGGAAGGACTGCTGGCCACGTTACGAGTGGGGTGCGACACCAACGCCGCTCGTCATTGCCCGTCCACAACGCTTTGTGCGGTGAACACGTCGCCGGACGACGCATCGATCGCACAAAGCGATTGATGCGTCGTTGGGTCAGGGGTGGGGGTCGTGCGGGGTCAGGGGAGTCAGGGGAGTCGGGGGAGGATGTGGGCGGCGAGGGTGGCGAGGTGGTGGTCGGCGGAGCCGAAGCGCACGGACTGCGAAAGCAGCCGCTTGAAGTAGAGGTGGATGTCGTGCTCCCACGTGAAGCCGATGCCGCCGAAGACCTGGATGGCCGTACCACCGAGCGCGGGCAAGGCGTCGGCGGTGAACGCCCGGGCGACCGTGGCCGCGCGGTGGGCTTCGACCGGATCGGCGGCGTCGGCGGCCCAGCACGCGTAGTAGGCGGCGGCCCGCCCGAGTTCGACGGCGCGCAGCATGTCGGCGCACAGGTGTTGGACGGCCTGGAACGACCCGATCGGTCGGTCGAACTGCACGCGCTCCTTCGCGTACTCGACGGCGAGCTCGAGCGCGCGTGCGGCGGCCCCGACCGCGTCGATCGCGTCGGCCACACCCATGCGGTCGAGCACGGTGCTCACGGTCGATCGGGCGACGCCGTCGTCGAGGGTGAGCGGCCACCCTCGGGCACCGGTGAGACGCACTGAAGCGTCGCCGCGCGTGCCGTCGACCGACGGCGTGGGAACGACGTCGACGCCGCCGTCGGACGTGTCGACCGCGAACAGGCCGAGGCCATCGGGGGTGCTCGCCGACACCACGAGCAGCCCGGCGTCGGCGCCGTCGGCGACGTGGGCCTTCTCACCGGTGAGGACCCAGCCGTCGCCGGTCGATCCGGCGCGCGTCGCCGGCTCGGTCCACGACCAGCGTCGGCCGGGCTCGAACAGCGCGACCGCGCCAACGGTGGCGCCCCGAGCGAGGTCGGGGAGGAGGAATGCGTGCTCGCGAGCGCCGCCCGCGAGTCGTACGGCACTGACCGCGCCGATCGCGGACGCGACGTACGGCAGCGGACACACGGCGCGCCCCAGCTCTTCGAGGACGACGGCCGCGTCGACCATGCCCCGACCCGCGCCGCCGTGCTCGTCGTCGACGAGCAGGCCGACGACGCCCATCTCGGCGAGTCCGTGCCAGACCGGGTCGTCGAGCGCGCGCGCCGCCGTCGTGGGATCGAGGTGCGCGCGGACGTACGGGCTGATCGGTGCACGCTCGGCGAGGAAGCGACGGACCGACTCGCGCACGAGCTCGTGGTCGGCGGACAGCTCGAAGTCCATACGGTCGGGCGACGGTAGCGGATCTGACGTTCGTGTCAGGTCCGCTACCCTCCGCGCCCGTGCGACTCCAATACGGCCCCGCCGAGGAGCAGTTCCGGGCGGAGCTGGTGGCGTGGCTCGACGAACACTGCCCGCCGCGTCACGTCCTCGCGCAGCCGAAGCAGTCGAGTGCGCACCTGCCGGATTGGGCGCGCGACTGGCAGCGCACGCTGTTCGACCACGGCTGGCTCGTCCCCGGATGGCCGCCCGAGCTCGGCGGGCGCAACGCCACCCCGGTCGAGCAGATGATCTACTTCGAAGAGATGAGTCGCCGGGAGATCCCGCGCAGCCTCAACCCACAAGGGCTCGGGATCATCGCCCCGTCACTGCACGACTACGGCACCGACGACCAGCGCGCCCGACTCCTCGTCCCCACCCTGCGGGGGGAGCTCGCGTGGTGCCTCGGAATGAGCGAGCCCGGAGCCGGCAGCGACCTCGCGTCGTTGCGCACGCGCGCCGTGCTGGAGGGCGACGAGTTCGTCGTCAACGGCCAGAAGGTGTGGACGTCGGGCGCCCACCACGCCGACTGGTGCCTGTGCTTCGTGCGGACGGATCCCGACGCGCCCAAGCACAAGGGGATCAGCGCGCTCATCATCGACATGCGCTCGCCCGGCATCGAGACCCGTCCGTTCCCGGAGCTGACCGACACCGCGTTCTGCGACTTCAACGAGGTGTTCTTCACCGACGTGCGCGTCCCTCGCGACCACCTGATCGGCCCGCTGCACGGTGGATGGCCGATCACGCAGGGTTCACTCGCGCACGAACGGGCGATGCTCTGGATCAACTATGCGTACGACATGCAGCGCGCGGTGAGCGCGCTGATCGACCTCGGTGACCGGCGCACCGCCGACGGCGGCCGACTCGGCGACGACCCGCGCTTTCGTGACGCGGTCGCGTCGTTCCATGTCGACGCGCAGGCGCTGCTCGCGATGGGGTATCGAGGCTTCGCGAAGTTCACGAAGGGCAAGTCGTCGCCCGAGCACTCGTTGCTGAAGCTGTTCGGGAGCGAGTCGCTGCAGCGCTGCCTGCTCTACGGCGTGGAGGCGCTCGGGCTCGATGGCCTCGACGACGAACGGCTCGGTCCGCAGATGTGGCGCGAGGGTTCGTGGGCGTTCCAGTACCTGCGATCGTTCGGCGGCACGATCCCTGGTGGCACGAGCGAGATCCAACGCAACATCATCGCGGAGCGCGTGCTCGGACTCCCGCGCGCGTGACGCCGTCGCCACCGCCCGGCGGTGGAGGAGGAGCGACCGTGGACCGCGTGCTCAGCGACGCCGAGATCGCGAAGATGCAGCTGCCGTTGTGGGAGCAGGCCAAGCGCGCCATCGACGCCGGTGACGGTGACGCCGCCAAGACGCTGATCGATCGGGCGACCGCGCAGTGGGCCGGGCTCAAGGACTACTCGATCAACTGGATCGCGTCGTTGCTCACGTTCGTCGCCGACGAGCTCGGCGAGGAGGCCGTCGAGCGTGCGCTGCGCACGACCGGTGACACCTTCGTTCGCCCGCGTCGCGACACCGGCACCGAGTGGGGTTCGCTCCCGGCGGCGCAGCGCGCGAAGGTCATCGCGCGTTCGATGCTCGGGAACATGGGCGCGGTCGAGGTGAGCGAGGACGACGAGAAGATCGTGCTCGCCTTCCGCTGCGGCAGCGGGGGCAAGCTGATCGACGACGGCAGGTACGACGGCGACCACGCGTACCGCACTCTGCGGGAGCGCAGCGGGCGCACGTTCATGCGCGACGAGCTGCCTGTGTACTGCGCGCACTGCTCCGTGAACAACGAGATCCAGCCCCTCGAGTGGGGTGGCGTGCCCACCAGCATCGAATACCCGCCCGAACGGCCGGGCGACCCGTGCGTACACCACGTGTACAAGGACCCCGACGCGATGCCCGCCGCGGTCTACGTGCGGATCGGGAAGCGTCCGCCCCGATGACGCTGCCGTGGCAGCCGATCGACGTCGGCGCGCGCCGCGCCCAGCGCTACGTGCGCGAGGGGTTCTGGGACGACGAGACGCTCGGCGCGCTGCTCGCCGGCGGACTCGACGACGCGCGCGACGAGCCGTTCGTCGTCCGGTCGGAGCGGGCCCCCTACCGCGGCAGCCTGGGCGACGTCTTCGACCTCGCGCGGCGAGTGGCGACGGGGCTGCGCGCGCGAGGCGTGGGTCCGGGCGACGCGATCGCGTTCCAGCTCCCGAACTGGGTCGAAGCGGCCACGACGTTCTACGCGTGCGCGCTCCTCGGCGCGGTGGTGGTACCCATCGTCCACTTCTACGGCGCGAAGGAGGTCGGCTACATCCTGCGCCGCACGCGCGTCCAGGGCCTCGTGACGACCGACGCGTTCGGCCACGTCGACTACGTCGCGAACCTCGCGGCGATGCGCAGCGCAGATGGGGGCCTCCCCGACCTCGAATGGGTCGCGTTCGTGGACGCTCCGCCGATCGACGCGACGTCGTTCGGGTTCGGCGACCTCGCGGACGCGACGCCGATCGACGGACCCGTGGCGGTCGACCCGAATGACGCGGCGCTCGTCGCGTACACGAGCGGGACGACATCGGAGCCGAAGGGCGTCGTGCATTCCCACCGCACGATCGGCGCCGAGATGCGTCAGCTGGGCGCGATCCAGGCCGCGGGCCCGCCGGCACTCACGGGTGCACCCGTCGGGCACGCGATCGGCATGCTCGCGGCCCTGCTGCTGCCGGTGCAGCGACGCCACGGCATCCACCTCATCGACGTGTGGGAACCCGGCCGGGTGCTCGCGGCGATGCTCGCCGACGGGCTGTCGGCGGGACAGGGGGCGACGTTCTTCCTCACGTCGCTGCTCGATCATCCCGACTTCGATCCCGCGCGTCACGGCGCCCTCATGCCCTACATCGGTCTCGGCGGATCGGCGGTGCCCGCGGCCGTCACCGAACGCGCGCGTGCGATCGGTATCGAGTGCTCCCGCTCGTTCGGATCGACCGAGCACCCGTCGATCACCGGGTCCGCTCCGGCGGATCCGTGGGAGCAGCGGTGCCGCACCGACGGCAAGGCGCTGCCGGGCGTGGAGCTGCGGCTCGTCGACGAGGAGGAGCGCGACGTCGCGCCCGGCGTGGCCGGCGAGATCTGGAGCCGCGGCCCGGATTGCGCGTGGGGGTACACGGACCCGGCGCTGACGGCGGCGGCGTTCACGTCCGACGGCTGGTACCGCACCGGCGACATCGGAGTGCTCGACGCCGACGGTGCGCTGTCGATCACCGACCGCAAGAAGGACATCATCATCCGCGGCGGTGAGAACATCAGCGCGGTCGAGATCGAAGAGCTGTTGGTGCGGATGCCGGGAGTCGCCGAGGTCGCGGTGGTCGCTGCGCCCGACGCGCGACTCGGGGAGCACGCGTGCGCGTTCGTGCGCGTCCTCCCCGGCGCGCCGCCGCCGACGCTCGACGCGGTGCGCGCCACGCTCGACGACGCGGGCTTGGCTCGGCAGAAGTGGCCCGAGGAGCTGCGCGTCGTCGACGCGCTCCCGCGCACGCCGAGCGGCAAGGTGCAGAAGTACGTGTTGCGGGATCAGCTGCGGGCCGAGCCGCACTGAGCCGCGCTGAGTCGCGCCGTGGCGCGCGGGATCAACGTCCGCGTAACACGGTGCCGGGTGCGCCACCCGGGCTCGCGGCGAGCTGTTCGGCGGGGATCGGGGTCCCGTCGACGCGGATGGGCGTGCCGTTCACGAGCGTGTGCAGCATCCCGACGGGCTGGTCGGCGGTGAGGCGCTCGCCGTTCGCGGGGAAGTCGCGGATGCGTCGCAACGGGCCGGGCGCGACGACGTCGGGGTCGAACACGGTGATGTCGGCGGCCCGGCCGACTTCGAGGGTGCCGCGGTCGTGCAACCCGTAGACGGCGGCGGGCTCGCCCGACAGCTTGCGGACCGCGTGCTCGAGCGGCATGACCTGCCGGCCGCGGACCCAGTTGCCGAGCAGGTCGGTGGCGAAGCACGCGTCGCACAGCTGGCTCACGTGCGCGCCGGAGTCGGCGAGGCCGAGCAGCACGGTGTCTTGGGGGAGCAGCCACTCGATCGCTTCGTCGTCGTTGTTCGCGAGGACCGACCAAAAGCGCGTCTCGAGGTTCTCGGCGAGCGAGAGGTCGAGCATCGCGTCGAGCGGGCTGCAGCCCCACTGCTCACCGATCTCGACGACGCCGCGGCCGATCAGCTCGGGGTGCGTCGACGACTCGGCCACCTGCAGCGACGCCCAGTTCACCGGGAGCTGCTTCGCGCCGGTGAGGTCGTCCCACGCGCGTGCACGCCACGCCGGATCGCGGTACGCGGCTTCGCGTTCGCTCGCCGACACGCCCATCAGCTGTTGGAACGCGGGACGCATGTTGAACGTGAACGGCTCGCGGAGGTTCATCTGGAACACGAGCGGCCGGCACGACACCTGCGGCCACACCTCGATCCCGCGGGAGCGCGCCTCGACGTTGGCGGCCATGATCTTCTCGTGCCAGGGATAGCCCTTCACCGTGAGGAGTGCGGTCCACGTGAGCGGTCGGCCGGCGACCTGTTGCAACTCGTACACGTCGTCGTGCTTGATCGTCTCGCCCGGGAGCAGCGCGGCGACGCCCCACCGTGCGGACTGCATCGGCTCGAGGAGCGCGCGCAGCTCGCGCAGGTCGGCGAGTCGTGACGGCACCGGCCGCCCACCGGCGCCGTTGTGGGTGGTCGACGAGCTCGTGGCGAAGCCGGCCGCCCCGGCGGCGACGGCTTCGGCGACGACCTGCTGCATGCGGACGAGCTCGTCGTCGGTCGCGGCGCGCTCGTAGCCCTCGTCGCCCATCACCCAGAGGCGCAACGCGGTGTGCCCGACGTAGCAGCCGTAGTTGAGGACCGGCCCGCGTCGCTCGACGGCGTCGAGGTACTCGGGAAAGGTCTCGAACTCGTCCCACGGCACGCCCGCGAACAACGTGTCGGGGCTCATGTCTTCGACGTGCTGGAGCGTCTGCACGAGCAGGGCTCGGTGTTCGGGACGAACGGGTGCGATCGAGAAGCCGCAATTGCCCGCGATGACCGTGGTGACCCCGTGGAACGACGAGGGGGTGAGCCCGGGATCCCAGAACACCTGCGCGTCGTAGTGCGTGTGGATGTCGATGAAGCCGGGTGTGACGACGTGCTCGTCGGCGTCGAGCACGCGCTCGCCCGACAGCCCCTCGCCGATCTCGCTGATCCGCCCGTCGGTGACCGCGACATCGGCGCGCCGTCGGGGAGCGCCGGTGCCGTCGATGACGGTGCCGCCCCGGATGACGAGATCTGCGCCCATCGTGTCCCCCCGTCGTGTCCGCGCCAGCTGCCGGTCGCGTCACCGTAGCGCCGCGCCTGCGACCTTGACGCTCGTGTCAGGTTTCGGGGAGGCTCCGCGCGGCGGCGCGCGCCGCGCGCGTCCGAGGCCAGGGGGAACGACGACGTGGTCGATGGTGTCGACGGGTCCACGACGATGCCGGCCGCGGTGATGCACGGGATCCGCGACGTGCGCATCGAGACGCGCCCGGTCCCGGAGCCCGGGCCCGGCGAAGTGGTGCTCGAGGTCAGCCACTGCGGGATCTGCGGGAGCGATCTGCACTTCCTGCTCGAGTGGGGTGGTCGACCCGGACGCATCGAAGGCCACGAGTACTCCGGACGCATCGCCGCGCTCGGCGCGGGCGTCGAGGGGTGGACGGTCGGGGAGCCGGTCGTCGGCGGGCCGTCGCCGCGCTGCGGTCGGTGCGAGTTCTGCGTCGGCGGGCGCCCGAGTCTGTGTGCCGAGCGCGGCCGGGTCGGCGCCGACGAGAGCGAGTGGCAGGGCGCGTTCGCCGGCTACACGAAGGTGAAGGTCGAGGAGCTGCTACGCATCCCCGACGGACTCTCACTGCGCCACGCCGCGCTCGCCGAACCGCTCGCGGTGTCGCTGCACGGGATCACCCGCGCCGGCGGTCCGAGCGCGGGTCGGCGGTGGTTGATCACCGGGGGCGGACCGATCGGCTACCTCGCGGTCGCCGCACTGCGCGCGTTCGGCGTCGACGACATCGTCGTCAGCGAACCGCACGAGAAGCGACGCGCGCTGTGCGCCGCGCTCGGCGCGCGCACGGTCGATCCGTCCGAGCTCACGATGCCCGCGATGCCCCACGACATCGTCGACGAGCCCTTCGACGTCGCGCTCGAGTGCTCCGGACACAAAGAGGCGATGGAAGCTGCACTCGCCCAGCTGCGTCGCGCCGGCACGCTCGTCCTCGTCGGAGCCGGCATACGCGCTCCGCGGTTCGACCCGAACCGCATCTTGTTGAACGAGCTCGTGATCACCGGGAGCTTCGTCTACGACGCCGACGGCTTCCCGCGAGCGCTCGAGCTGCTCGCGAGCGGGAAGCTCCCGCTCGATCTGCTCGTCGAACCCGACGACGTCCCGCTCGACGGTCTCCTCGACGCCGCGATCCAGCTCGGGGCGGGGGAGCGGGCCGCGAAGGTCATGGTGGTCCCCCAGCTCGCCCGAACCTCGGAGGCCTGAGCGTCATGACGGACACCACGCGCGCGACGCCGACCGACCGGCCGGAGTTCCCGACTCGGAGCCCCCGCCTGAACCACGTCGCGATGAGCGTGCCCGCCGACCTCCTCGACGAGGAGCACCGGCGGCTGCTCGTCGACTTCTACGGGTCGGTGTTCGGATGGCACGAGCTGCCGACGATGACCGAGGACCGGCACCGCCTCGTGTTCGGCGCGTACACCGTCGAGCAGTTCGTGTTCCTCATCGCGGACGACCCGCCGATGTCGTGCCCCCGCCTCGACCACTTCGGCATGTCGGTCGGATCCGAAGCCGAGCTCGACGACATCTTGGCGCGTGCGCGCGCGTATCGCGAGCGCGACGACCGGGTCGACATCATCGACAAGAAGACCGACGACCACGGCATGCTCGCGATCACGAGCATCTACCTCGGGTACCTGCTGCCGATGATGGTGGAAGTGCAGTGGTGGGACTACCACGACGGCACGGCGAGCGAGCCGACGGCGTGACCGCCGACGCATCGCTCCGCTACGGCGCCTTCGTCCCGCAGGGTTGGAAGCTCGAGTACCGCGGCTGGAGCGCGCCGGACGCGTGGGAGCGCACCAAGGAGCTCGCGGTGCTGGCCGAACAGGTCGGCTACGACCACCTCTGGGTGTACGACCACGTCGAGACCGTTCCGCGACGCGAGCCGACGCACGTGTTCGAAGCGTTCACCCTGCTCGCCGCGTTGGCGCAGCACACGACCCGCATCGCTCTCGGCCAGCTCGTCACGTGTGCCGCGTACCGCAACGCGGGGTTGCTCGCGAAGGAAGCCGCGTGCCTCGACGTGCTGTCGGGTGGTCGCCTCGTGCTCGGACTCGGCGCTGGCTGGTACGAGCGCGAGTACGAGGCCTACGGCTATCCGTTTCCGTCGGCCGCCGACCGGCTCGCGATCCTGCGCGAGACCGTGGAGTGCGTCCGGCGGCTCTGGACGGAGGAGACGGTCGACTTCAGCGGCGAGCACGTCAACCTCGCGGGCGCGTTCTGCGACCCGAAGCCCGTGCAGCAGCTCCCGCCGATCTGGATCGGCGGGGGTGGGGAGCAGGTGACGCTGCGCATCGCGGCCCGTCACGCCGACGCGACGAACTGGCAGGTCGGCATCGACGAGTTCCGCCACAAGTCGGCGGTGCTCGCACGTCACTGCGACGACGTGGGGCGCGACTTCACGCAGATCACGCGGACCCACGCACCCGACTGTCGGCTCTTCGACTCCGAGGCCGATCTGCGCCGGTGGCTCGACACTCCCGACGGCGGACACTTGTGGGGACGAACGCCCCACGACGAGTACGTGCGCGACAGCTTCGTCGGGACGCCCGAACGAGTCGCCGAACAGGTACAGCAGTACGTCGACGCGGGGTGTCGCGAGTTCGTGCTGTGGTTCCGGGACGCGCCGTCGAGCGAGAGCCTCGAACGGTTCATCGCCGAAGTCGTGCCGCTCGTACGCGCGTCCTGAACGCGCGTCGCCTCCTCCTCGACGACGCGAAGCGCGGTGTTAGGTTGAGCCGGTGACCCTCGCGAGCACCGCGCCGTCGCACTCGCGGGACAGCTCGGTGGACTCGCCGTGGACATGGTCGCGGCCGGTCTCGATCGTGCTGGCGGTCGTGCTCACCGCCGCGGTCGTGCTGCGATTCGTGGCGCGCGCCGATCTGTGGCTCGACGAGGCACTCACGGTGAACATCGCCGAGCTCCCGCTCGGCGACCTGCGCGCCGCGCTCCGGCGCGACGGCGCGCCGCCGCTGCACTACTTCTTGCTGGGTCGGTGGATCGACGTGTTCGGTTCGAGCGATGCGGCGGTGCGGGCGTTGTCGGGTGTGCTTTCCCTCGCGACCGTGCCACCGACGTGGTTCGTGGCCCGGCGCATCGGGGGTGCTCGACTCGCGTGGATCGCGGCCGTGGTGCTGGCCACGAATCCGTTCGCGATCCGCTACGCGACCGAGACGCGGATGTACGCGCTCGAGATGTTGCTGGTCACGTGCGGGATCCTCGCGATGCAGCGAGCGTGGGAGCACCCGACCGTCGACCGCCTTGCCGCGATCGCGCTCATCGCCGCGCTGCTGGCGTACACGCAGTACTGGACGCTCTATCTGTTGCTGGTGACGGGCGCGACGTGTGCGTGGATCGCGTGGCGAGGCACGCGGCGCGACAGCGCGCGACGAACGCTCGGCGCGCTCGCGGTGGGGGGCGTGCTGTTCGCGCCGTGGCTGCCGACGTTCCTGTACCAGGCGGAGCACACGGGGACGCCGTGGGGTGCTCCGGTCCTTCCCGGCATCCCGATCGGCTTGACCTTTCTCGCGTTCGGCGGCGAGTACAACCAGGAGGGCTGGATCGCGCTCCTCGTCCTCGTCGCCCTCGTCATCGTGGGCACGTTCGGCACACGGGTCGGTCGCGACGTCGTGCTCGATCCCCTCGGCCGGCCCGACATCCGCCCGTATGCAGCGGTCGGAGCGGCGACGCTCGTGGCGGGCACGACGCTCGCGTATGTCGGCGGCACGGCGTTCCAGCCCCGCTACAGCGCGGTCGTCCTCCCGTTCTTCGTCCTCGTCGTGGCCCGTGGTCTCGCCGTGTTGCCTGGTCCGCGACTCGCAGGCATCGCAATGGGGCTCGTCGTGGTCCTCGGCCTGATCGGCGGTGTGCGCAGCGCGGCCGAGGAGCGCACGCAGGCGGGTGAGGTCGTCGACGTCCTCGAGGCCGATGCCGCGCCGGGTGACCTCGTGGTGCTGTGCCCCGACCAGCTCGGTCCCGCGGTGGCGCGCTTGGCGCCCCGAGACCTCGACCTCGTGACGTACCCGACGCTCGGCGACCCGCGCTTCGTCGACTGGGTCGATTACGAAGCACGGCTCGACGCCACCGACCCGCGCGACGTCGCGACGCGTGTGCTCGCTCGCGCCGGCGATCGCACGGTGTGGCTCGTGCGCGCCGTCGGATACCGCACGCACGAGGGCACCTGCGAGCTGCTCTCCGACGGCATCGGTGCCGAGCGGGGTCGCGTCGGTCGCGTCGAACCCGGCGACGTGGCGCGCCGGGAGAACATGGGACTCGAAGAGTTCCCGGCGCCGTGACCTTCTCGTCGTACGGCACCCGTGCCCGCTGGCGTCCCGCCGACGCGCTGCGCGCGAGCGCGGTCCCGTGGTTCCTCGTGCGCGTCTTGGTGCCGGCGACGTTGGTGCTCGCCCGTCACGTGAGTGACGAGCTCGGGGTCGACGGCCGACCGGCGACGCTCGACGACGGCCTCTTCTCCTGGGACGGCACGTTCTACGAGGACATCGCGCGGGGCGGCTACGACGCGGTGGGCGAGGAAGGGCTGCGGTTCTTCCCGCTCTACCCGCTGCTCGCGCGTGCGATCGGCGCGATCCCGGGAGTGAGCATCCGCGTCGCGCTCCTCGTGATCGCGAGCGTCTGCGCCGCGCTCGCCGGGGTGCTGCTGCACGCGCTGTGCATGCGGGAACACGACGACGACGCGCTCGCGCGCCGGTCGGTGTGGTTCGTGACGCTCGCCCCGCCGGCGTTCGTGCTCGTGTTCGGCTACGCCGAGGCGATGTT